>JALEKC010000006.1 GCA_022769325.1 Eubacterium sp.
TTTACAATACAAATCATATCCCACCGCCTCCATATGTCCATGCTGCCTTGCTCCCAAAAGGTTTCCGGCACCACGGATTTCAAGGTCTCTCATAGATATTTTAAACCCTGAACCAAGTTCTGTAAACTCTTTTATTGCAGCGAGACGTTTTTCTGCCACTTCCTTTAACATTTTATCCCGTTTGTACATCAAAAAAGCATAGGCCGTCCGATTGGAACGCCCCACACGTCCCCGCAGCTGATAAAGTTGGGAAAGTCCAAGTTTATCGGCCTCATCAATGATAATGGTATTGACATTGGGGATGTCTAACCCTGTTTCCACGATAGTTGTGGAAACCAGCACATCAATTTCCCCATTGACAAAGGCGAACATGGTCCGTTCCAATTCCCGTTCATTCATCTGTCCATGGGCGTAGGATACAATCGCCTCTGGCACAAGTTTTTGCACTTCTCCGGCAATGATATCCATATTGGCAACGCGGTTATATACATAGTAAACCTGTCCGCCACGCCCGAGTTCACGAAGAATTGCTTCCCTCACAATCTCGTCATTTTTTTCCATAACAAAGGTCTGAATGGGCATACGGTCCACCGGCGGCTCCTCCAGCACACTCATGTCCCGGATTCCCACAAGACTCATATGCAGTGTACGGGGAATCGGTGTTGCCGTCAGAGTAAGCACATCGATTTCATTTTTTAACTGTTTTAGTTTTTCTTTATGGGTAACACCAAAACGTTGTTCCTCATCCACGATAAGCAGCCCCAAATCCTTGTAGGCCACATCCTTTGCCAGCAAACGATGGGTTCCGACAACAATGTCAATGGCACCTTTTTTCAATTTTTCCACCGTCTGACGATTTTCCTTTGGAGTACGGAGACGGGAAAGCATCCCCACTTCCACACTGAAGTCCCGCATTCGCTGAACAAAGGTATTATAATGCTGACCGGCCAAAACGGTGGTGGGCACCAGCACTGCCACCTGCTTTCCATCCATTACCGCTTTAAAGGCAGCGCGAATGGCAATTTCTGTCTTTCCATACCCCACATCCCCGCAAATCAGGCGGTCCATGGCTTTATTGCTCTCCATATCTCTCTTGGTATCATCGATAGCACGAAGCTGGTCCTCCGTTTCCTCATAAGGAAATACTTCCTCAAATTCTTTTTGCCAAACCGTATCTTTTTCAAATGCATGGCCCTGTTTGGTCTGACGTTTGGCATATAAATCTACCAATTCCTGGGCAATTTCTTTGACAGCTCCCTTGACTCTTGTCTTGGTTTTCTTCCATTCCGGGGAATTGAGTTTGTTTAATTTGGGAACCTTTGCCGCATCGCTTCCCGCATATTTTTGCAAAAGTTCCAGGGAAGTTGCCGGGATATACAGATTGCTTCCCCCGGCATATGCCACCTTCAAATAATCTTTCGTAATATGATCCACTTCGATTTTCTCAATGCCTTCATAAACACCCAGACCGTGATTTTCATGAACCACATAATCCCCAATTTTCAAATCATTGAAACTGTGAATCGCTGCCCCTTCATATCGCTTGACCCGTTTTTTTCGTTTTTTCTTTGTACCGCCAAAAATGTCTCCCTCTGTCATGACAACAAAACGAAGATTCGGGTATTCAAAGCCTTTCCTCAGACTTCCCTTGGCAATCATCACTTCCCCCGGAAGCAACTCATGTTGTAAATCTCTGCTGTAAAAGGCATTGATTTCATAGTCCTGCAAATCCTTACAAAGCCGTTCTGCCCGGGTGCCGGAAGCAGATAAGACAAGGACGCGGTATCCATTTTTCTTCAAACGAAGGATATCCTTGGCTAACAGGGAAAAATTGTTATTATAAGATGGGGCTGCCTGAATCTGGAAATTGTATTTGTGCTTTACGGAAAAGTCTTTTAGTTTCATATCCAGTGTCGTCATAAGCACAAGAGGCAGTTCCGACAACTTTTTCAGCAAAACCGGCAAGGAAAATAACACATCCATCTGACCCGGCAAGATATATCCCTTTTCCAGACGGCTAACCATGCTCTCCCGGAATTCATACTCCACCGCTTCTCCTTTTTCGATACAGCGAGCGGGCTCATCCATATAAATGCACACATCTTCCCCTTTAAAATAGTCAAAAAAGGAACTGACTTCTTTGGTAAAATAACTTACATAACTTTCCAGATTCACCAATCCATGGTACACTTCATAAGTTTCCCGAAATCCCGCCACGTTCTGTCGAAGCCTGGATGCTTCTTCCCGCTTTCCCTCTTCTTCAAATTTTTGAACACAGACTTGCATTTCCTCATCCATGCGATGCATGCCCGCTAAAATTCGGTCTTCCTCCAAAAATATCTCCGTGGCAGGGTAAATCTCAATCTCCGCAACATTTTCCACCGAACGCTGACTTTCCACATCAATCCGGCGGATATTGTCCACTTCATCTCCCCACAACTCTATACGATAGGGGCAATCCTCCGTCAGCGGAAAGATGTCAATGATGCCGCCGCGAACCGAAAATTCGCCTTCTTTTGCCACCTGACCCGTGTTTTCATATCCCACGGCCACCAGTTTCTGCTTAAGTTCCTCTAAATCCAAAATATCCTGTTCGCCCACATGTATGCTTTTTTCTTTATAACGGGAAAATGGCAGGCAGTAATCCATGCCCCCATCCATGGTAGTCACCACCGTTACCGGTTCTCCCTCCAATAATTTCTTTATGACTTTCAGCCGCTCTTTCACAATAGCCTGCCCATGCACATCGGCGCTGTAGAAAATGAAATCCTTAGCAGGATAGTACATCACTTCCCTGTCATAGAGTTTCAAGTCTTCCACCAATTCTTTTGCCCGGACTTCATTATGGGTAATCACAAGGCGGATTCTTTTCTCACCGCCTGTCCCAAATATCATATGACTCTCCTGGGTATCCATACATCCGATAAGTTGAACCGGAAATTCGCCCTGTTTCATCCCCCGCATTAGCTGATCATATTCTTCCAGTTCCCCAAGAGGGGCAAATAATGTTTCCAAACTCGCTCTTCCTTTCCAAAATCTTACTATTTCTTTTTCCCATTGTACTGGTTCATGGCTGCATCCACATCCTGTGTCACAATGGTCACAACGGCTTTCACCGCTTCATCCAGCGCTTCATCCATCTTCTTTTCATCCTCTTTTGAAAATCGTCCTAGCACATGACGAACCAAATCTCCCCCCTGAGGCTTGGCACCCACACCAACTTTCACCCGGGGAAATTCGTTGGTCCCCAGATGGGCAATGATATTTTTTATGCCATTGTGTCCCCCCGCACTTCCTTTTCTGCGGACGCGTATCTGACCTACTTCCAGGTCAATATCATCATAGGCAATAATGATATCCTCCGGCTCAATTTTATAATAATCCGCTATCCTTCCCACACTTTCGCCACTCAAATTCATAAAGGTCTGTGGCTGGGCAAGAATCACCTTTTCTCCCTCTATAAATCCCTTGCCACACACCGCCTTGTGCTCTTTGCTATTTAATGGAATATTATATTCATCCGAAAGTCTTGCAATGACTCCAAATCCTATATTATGTCTTGTCCCGGCATATTCTTTTCCCGGGTTTCCAAGTCCCGCAATCAGTTTCATAAGCGCCTCCAAATATCGGTTTTCTCCCTATTTTAACATATTTTCCTTGTGTTGTCCATGTACAAGTCTTCTGTTTGTGTCAAGTAATCCCCCCTCTCTTTCTAAAGATAAAAATAAAGCTGCCGCCTCATGAATTTTCATTCATTGAAGCGACAGCCCCTTTCCACATCGATTTTTCTATTGATTTTCCGCTTCTTTCACGGCTTCGTGAAAACGCGTCAGGATTGCCTCCTCCAGTTGTGCACGCATCTCCGGGTTGATGGGATGTGCTACATCGCGAAACTGTTCATCTGGTGTGCGCTTACTTGGCATCGCGATAAAATATCCTTTCTCCCCCTCAATCACTTTAATGTCATGAACGACGAAACAATCATCAAAGGTCACAGATGCTACTGCTTTCATTTTCGAGTCTTTGTCGATTACCCGAATCCGAACGTCTGTTACTTGCATACCCTTATCCTCTCTTCTACTTTTTTTATACATGTATCTCATGCCACGCACTTTGGCGCCAACCTCTGCCAGTGAATCCCTTCGCTACCCGGCAGGTTCCGGCATTATCACAACACGTATCTGTCATTCGTCTCAAGCACAACTTTGATATCATCCAGATTTCCTACATAATTGGAATTTGCACGAATCGTATCATGACTTTCTACGATGCAATTTTCAATATATGTATTGTCTCCGATATAGACATCGTTCAAAATGATTGAGTTACGAATAACGGTATTATTCCCCACATAAACCTCTTTAAATAAGATAGAATCCGTCACTTCACCATTTAAAATACAGCCACTGGAAATCAGACTGTTTTTCACCTTGGAACCGGCATTGTATTTGGCCGGTGGAAGGTCTTCTATCCTAGAAGCAATTGTCGGATATTGTGCAAAGAAATAATCACGGATATCACGATTCAAAAAGTCCATATTTGTCTTGAAATAGGAATCTACGGTGGTAATATTGCTCCAATAAGAATTCATTGGATAGGCATATATTTTTTTCAATCCCCGATAACGGACAAAAATGTCTTTTACTAAATCAAAACCGCCTTCGCTTCCTGCACGCTCTATCATCTCAATCAATTGTCTTCTTCGAACTACATAAATACCTGTAGACACCGTCGTCTTGGATGTGACAATAGGTTTTTCTTCAAATTCTGTCACAAGACCTGTCTCATCCACGGAAACAACCCCAAAACGACTAGGGTCATCTCTTTCCCCGAGATCCTTTGTCACAATTGTGATGTCTGCATTTTTCTGCACATGATACTCCAAAACCTTATTCAAATCCAGTTTATAAACACAATCTCCGGAAGCAATTACCACATATGGTTCATGGCTTTCCTTTAAAAAGTCGATATTTTGTGCAATGGCATCTGCTGTACCGCGATACCAATAACTGTTGTTCTGAGTCTGGGTCGGAGTAAATACAAACAACCCACCTTGTTTTCGTCCAAAATCCCACCATTTTGAAGAATTCAAATGCTGGTTCAGAGATTTTGAATTATATTGAGTAAAAACAGCCACCTTACTGATATGAGAACTTGCCATGCTGCTCAGCGCAAAGTCAATACTGCGGTAGCCCCCTGCAATTGGCATCGCAGAAGTTGCCCTTTTCTTCGTCAAATCTCTCATACGAGGACTGTCTCCACCTGCTAAAATAATACCGATTGCTCTCATAAGATATCACCTGCCTTTATCAAAGTTCCGCCGGCTTCCAGCGTATTATTTGGATAATCTTCCTTTGTTGTCACCCCTGATATGGCAGTATTCTTACCAATCGTCACACCGTCCGGTATCACGGTGTCATCTCCCACAGTTACCAGATTAAATGCATAGACATCCGGTTTTACCTGGTTTACTACATCATCTTCGCCGGTACCCAATACACAATCGGCGCCGATGGTGGTATTTTCTGCAACTATCGTCTTGTTCAATATCGTATTCTTTCCAATATGTGCCGAACTCATGACAATAGAATCCCGAATCACTGCACCTTCTTCAATGACTACATTGGATCCAATCACGGAGTTGTGCACCTCTCCATAGACTTCACAGCCATCTCCCATAATTGCTTTGTCAATAATGGCAGAACCAGAAATGTACTGCGGACGAAGCCACTCATTTTTGGTATAAATTTTCCAAAACTCCTCATAGAGATTAAATACCGGAATCAAATCTATCAGTTCCATGTTGGATTCCCAGTATGAACCAAGGGTTCCAACATCTTTCCAATAGCCGTTGAACTCATAAGCAAAAATACGGTCTCCCCGTTCATGGCAATATGGTATGATATGCTTTCCAAAATCACAGCCCGGCTGATCTCTCAACGTAATCAGTGCCTCACGCAGCACCGGCCACGAAAAAATGTAAATTCCCATGGATGCCAGGTTGCTTTTTGGTTGTTCCGGTTTTTCCTGAAATTCCACAATCTGCTTGTTGTCATCTGTAACACAAACCCCAAAACGACTTGCCTCTTCCATAGGAACTGGAATCGTCGCCAGTGTCACATCTGCATTATTTGATTTGTGAAAATCCAACATTACTTGATAATCCATTTTGTAAATGTGGTCGCCGCCAAGAATCAGAACATACTCTGGATTGTACTGCTCCATATACTTTAAGTTCTGAAAAATTGCATTGGCGGTTCCTGTATACCATTCACTACTTGTACTTTTTTCATACGGTGGTAATATCGATATGCCTCCGACATTTCTGTCCAAATCCCAAGGAATACCAATTCCGATATGCGTATTCAGCTTTAACGGCTGATATTGTGTAAGCACCCCAACGGTATCTACTCCTGAGTTAATACAATTACTCAACGGAAAATCAATGATACGATACTTTCCCCCAAAAGCAACAGCAGGTTTTGCTACATTTGCTGTAAGCACCCCAAGTCGAGAGCCCTGTCCTCCTGCCAGCAACATAGCTATCATTTCTTTTTTGATCATCGGATCACCCCCTGTTGTAATTATGCCTGTCAAAGCGTGAAATTTGACAAGTCTCGTGAAACTATTCACATTATAACACAATGTATGTAAAATGTGAATAGTTTTCACAAATATTTTTTGTAAAGTTTATTTTTTTTGTGAAAAATGCACAATTTACCAATCCTTTTCTTTTCTTCTTGTTTTTTTCACCTCTTCGTTTTATACTTAATAAGATAAACATATCATTTTTAATATAGAAAAGGATGGTTATAAATTATGTATAAAATCGATTTTAGTCACCCGGGAAAAGCGCATTTTATCGGCATAGGCGGTATTAGTATGAGTGGATTTGCAGAACTTTTGCACACCATGGGATTTACCATTACCGGTTCCGACCGAGCCGCTTCTAAAATTACCAGACGTCTTGAAAGTCTCGGGATAAATGTAATATATGAACAAGTTGCCGGAAATATAACAAAAGACGTGGATTTTGTTGTATATACCGCGGCCATTTCCGAAGACAATCCGGAATTTGTCCAGGCAAAGGAACTGGGGATTCCTATGATGGAACGGGCTTCCATGGTGGGACAGGTCATGAAAAATTACTCCACGGCCATCGCTGTGGCCGGAACCCATGGCAAGACTTCCACCACTTCCATCGCTTCTCATATATTGATGGAGGCCAATCTGGACCCCACCATTTCTGTCGGCGGCATTCTTCCTGCCATCCACGGAAATATGCGTGTAGGAAACTCTCCTACCTTTATCACGGAGGCCTGTGAATATACCAATAGTTTTTTGAAATTTCATCCTACCATTGGAATTATACTTAATATAGAAGCAGAACATTTGGATTTTTTCCGTGATTTAGCCGATGTTCGTCACAGTTTTCACGAATTCGCCAAACTGCTTCCCACTGATGGCACTTTGATTATCAATGCCGATATTGAAAATTATGAAGAAATCACAAAGGACCTTTCCTGCAACGTACTTACCTATTCTGTAAATTCCACAGATGCCGACTTTACCGCCACAGATATTTCCTATGACGAGTTCGGATGCGGAGAATTTACGGTGGTCCAATCCGGTGTCCCGGGAGCTCATTACAAATTAAATATCGTTGGCAAACACAACATTTCCAATACGCTGGCCACACTAGCTTTATCCTCGCTTTTTGACATCCCGGAAAAAACCATCCAGGCAGGCTTACTCAAATATAAAGGAACAGAGCGCCGCTTTGAATACAAAGGAACATATAACGGAGCCGCCGTTATCGATGACTATGCGCATCACCCAACGGAAATCCGCGCTACTTTGACATCCGCGCAAAATTACCCGCACCGTTCCCTTTACGTGGCTTTTCAACCTCATACCTATTCCAGAACCAAAAACTTTTTGGAAGATTTTGCCGAAGCTTTGTCCCTTGCTGACCATGTCATCCTGGCAGACATCTATGCTGCCCGGGAAAAAGACCCGGGAGATATTTCTTCCAATGATATCGTAGAGAGATTGAAAAAGTTAGGAACAGATGCCACATATTTGGGAGATTTTGACAGCATCAAAAAATATTTGAAAAAAAATTTAATGCACGATGACTTGTTAATAACTATGGGTGCCGGAAACATTGTAGAAGTTGGAGAAGACCTTGTCAAGTGCTAACTTATCCACATTATCCACAGCCTTATCAACATTCAGTAGAAAACAAAGGCTGTGGATATTTTTATTCCCCTCATTTTTTGTGAATAACTTTTTTTCTGGTTTAATTTCGGGGAAACCCTGAAATTGCGTGTGTGAACATTTGTTTTTCACAAGCTGTAGAATGTCCTATGCAGAGTTATCCACATTATCCACATTATCCACATCTTCTTTTCTACTGAAAACGTACATTTTTTTGCCTATTTACAGATTTCAATTTTTATCATATAATTCAAGGTGCCCCATGACAAACTTGTAGTGGAAAAGCCAACTCTGAGAGGACAGGGGCATATCAAAAAGGGGGACTCAACCAAGATGAGTTTTTCATTAACGACACAATTTTCACAAGAATATACATATGTACCAAATGCTTTTATCGACAATTATATGCCCTCTGCCAACGGAAGTTTTGTGAAGGTATATTTATATCTTCTCCGACAGATGGGGGCTGCCACTCCGGTGTTGACCGTGGAAATGATGGCAGACATGCTTTCCAATACGGAAGCCGATATTCTCCGCGCCCTACGGTATTGGAAAAAGCAGGGGCTTTTGGAAATCGAAGAACGGGATGGCGAGATTACCAGACTCTGTCTTCTTCCATTTGAGGAATCTGCCACCACATCGGAAGCTGTTGTTACGGATGCCAATATCATCCCACCCCAGCCCGGGCCAAAGAATTCATCCATGTCTTCTGTAGCCGCCGTGACTCCGGAGCACGTTTCTGCACCATCGGAAAGGATTTCTTCTCTCACAGAAACAGTTTCTCTGTCGGAGACGACTGTCACACCTTCAGAGGCCGTCACTTTGCGAGAATTACCACCACGTCAGAATTACACCCCGCTTATGGCAGAGGCATTGAAAAAGGACCAGGAAATCAATTCCTGCCTCACTGCAGTGGAAAGTCTTCTGGGTACTACCATGTCCGATGCCCATATGCAGTTAATTTTGTATTTAATGTCGGATCTTAGTTTCTCTAGAGAGCTGATTATCACTTTATATGAAACTGCTCTTGCCAGAGACAAGAGAAGTTCTAGGTACATCGAAGCCATTGCTTTGGATTGGGCTAAGAAGGGGATTCACACCCCGGAGGAGGCCATGGCAGAATCCAATCAATTTCAAGGAACCTATAAGGTCATTGCCACGGCTCTGGGCATCAAACGGCCTCTTGCCCCGGCAGAACGTGCTATCATTGACCAGTTTGCCCAATTTCATTTTTCCGACGAAATATTGGCAGAAGCCTGTAACCGAACAGTATTGCAGTCCGGCGATACCAATCTGCATTATACGGCAAGTATTTTGGCGGATTGGCACAAAAAGGGTGTTCGGACTCTGGAAGATATCAAAGAATGTGATAAATCCTACCATCGGAAGAAACAGGCCACTGCCAAAAAGAAATCCAGTGGAACACGGAATCAATTTCAGAATTTTCCGCAACGGGAATATAGTCAGTCCGACTATGACAATTTGGAAAAGCAACTTCTGCAGTCCTAAGGATTTGCAGTCATGAAGAAAAGAGGAAACCATGCAGTTATTAAATGAGCAGTTCAGTTTTTTATATGCCGATTATGATAAAATTCAATTACAGAACAATCGCATTCACCGGATGCGGCAAAAGGAAATCCGCGAGAAGATTCCCGGCTACCAAAAATTGGAGAATTCCATGCAGGACAAGTCTCTGGCCGCTGCCCGTGCAGCTTTGGAAGGGACTTCCGACAGCATTCAGCAGTTAAAGGAGGACACAGAGGACATTTCTCAAAAAAAGAAGGCCCTTTTGCAGCAATATGGTTATCCGGAAGATTATCTGGACCCCATTTACTCTTGCCCGGATTGCAAAGATACCGGATATATCGGAACCAAAAAATGCCATTGTTTTCAGAAACGAATCGTGGAATATCTGTATGAGCAGTCCAATATTAAAGATATTTTGGAAGATGAAAATTTTTCTCATTTTAATATTACCTATTATCCGGATGACTATGTAGAAGAAACCACCGGACTGACCCCTCGGGATAACATCCGCCGGATCCTTACTACCGCCCATGCTTTTTGCGATAATTTCGGGACTTCGGAGCAAAATCTTTTGTTCTATGGAAACACAGGTGTTGGGAAAACTTTTTTGACACATTGCATTGCAAAAGAACTTTTATCCCAATCTTATACCGTTGTATACTTGACTTCTATCGGTCTTTTTGATATTTTAGAGAAGAACAAGTTTGATCGAGAGTTAAGTTCCTTGGAAAAAAGTACAACGGTTTCCTATATTATGAACTGTGATCTTCTTATTTTAGACGACTTGGGAACAGAATTAACCAACAGCTTTACTGCTTCCCAATTATATCAGGTTATTGACAGTCGTCTGGTTCATAAAAAATCCACCATCATCTCGACGAATTTATCCTTTGATGATTTGCGGGAGCAATACAGTGAGCGCATCTTTTCCCGTCTCACAAGTGGATATACGCTTCTTAAGGTAACCGGCGAAGACATTCGTCTGAAAAAAGTTATTTCTGCCAGACAGATTTCATCTTCTGGTTTATAATAAAAATTAATCAATCACATTTATTTTGGAGGAGACAGTAATGAGTCAAGACAATTTTGCAGACATTATTCCTTACGGAGATCTGGGTATCATTGCCCTGGAAAGCAGTCGTTCGATTGGAGAAAAGGTAGACAATTTTATTTCATCCTGGAGAAATGAAAGCCGCAACGATGAGGAGTCCATTCATTTTACCAGTTATAAGAAAAACTCTTATCTGATTGATGCTGTTTGCCCTCGTTTTGGTTCCGGTGAAGCCAAAGGTCTCTTGAACGAATCCGTACGTGGCAAAGATTTGTACATTTTATTGGATGTATGTAATCACAGTCTTACATATAAGGTATGTGGACAAATCAACCATATGTCGCCGGACGACCACTATCAGGATTTGAAACGTATCATCGCCGCAGTCAGTGGAAAAGCCAGACGAATCACTGTCATTATGCCATTTTTGTACGAAGGACGCCAGCACAAACGTAGTTCCAGAGAATCTCTCGACTGTGCACTGGCTCTTCAGGAATTGACCAAAATGGGCGTGGAAAGCATTATTACCTTTGATGCCCACGATCCCCGTGTACAAAATGCCATTCCTCTTAATACATTTGAGACCATTCAGCCAACTTATCAATTCATCAAGGCAATGCTCAAAAATGTACCTGATATCCACATGGATCCAAAACACCTGATGATTATCAGCCCGGATGAGGGCGCTACCGGTCGTGCCATTTATTTTGCCGGTGTAGCCGGTGTTGATATGGGTATGTTTTACAAGCGTCGCGACTATACAAAAATTGTAGAAGGTCGCAATCCTATTGTAGCTCATGAATTTCTGGGTGCTGATGTAGAGGGAAAAGATGTCGTTGTCATTGATGACATGATTTCCTCGGGTGAAAGTATGATTGATGTTGCTACAGAGTTGAAGCGCAGAAAGGCTAACCGTATCTTTGTAGCTTCCACCTTCGGCCTTTTCACCAACGGACTAGAGAAGTTTGACAAAGCTTTCGAAAGCGGCCTCATTTATCGTGTCATGACCACCAACCTGGTCTATCAGCCGGAAGAACTTCTTTCAAAAGAATATTATATCAACGTTGACATGAGCAAATACATCGCTTTATTAATCAACACCTTAAATCACGATGCCTCCATCGCAAACCTGTTGGATCCATCGGAAAGAATACAGAAGATTTTGAAAAAATACGGACAACAATAAAAAGGAAGCTGGGGATATCTCCCACAGACTTCAGCAAGTTTCCCCTAGAACCCTATATTTTGTGGCATCCTTCTTGGCAAAACTATACCGGAGAAGCTGATAACTCTGATTTTTATGAGAAGAATATGTCGCTGGGGCATAATTGTCTGAAGATAGTTCGATGAATGAAGAAAAAGGAAGCTGTGGCTTGACAGTTGAAAAATTGTCAAGCCACAGTCCTTTTTCCATTCTATAGAACTATCGAGTTTTATGCACCAGCGACAGGTTTATTCTTCGACAAAAATCATGAGTTATCCTTCGATGGTATCCTTTTGCCAGAGAAGGGTGCCACACCCCCCTACTGCGGCACATTATTCTCGTCCTGGTAAGTCGTATCATCTGGTGCGTAATTGGTATCATCATTGCTTGTACTTCCACCTTCTGAGGCATTCGCTCCACCTCCGGCATTGGCAGCCGAATCTCCAGCAGTATTGCCCCCTGTATTACCGCCAGCATTATCACCTGCACTGTCTCCTCCCTGAGAAGCATCTCCCTGGGAAGTATCCTCCTCTTCATCCGGATACAAATCATCCGGCTCTTCCACAATAGCTGGCTGAGTTGCTTTCGGCTTTTTCGTAGCCTTAGCATCTGAATTATTCTTATTGGAAGACGAACTATAATTGCCACTATAAGAATAACTTTTCTTCGAAGAAGTTCCCTCCTCTTCCGCTTTTTCCTCAAATGGGAAAACCTTATTTTCCAAATCCTTGTGAATCTCATCCATAAAAGTTTTCCAAGTGCGTCCCGGATAGGTGGAACCAGACAAATCACTAATAACCGTCGGTGTATCACAACCAATCCAAACCGCTGTGGTATAATAAGGTGTGAATCCACAGAACCAGCCATCTTTATGATCGTTGGTAGTTCCGGTCTTTCCGGCACAGACGATGCCAGTGTCAACACCTAGACCGCGGGCAGTTCCACGGGTAAAGACGCCCTCCATCATATCCACCATGGTATTGGCTGCCTTTGAATCATAAATATACGTTTCGTCCACATGATCATCACATATGGAATTTCCTTCCGAATCCAAGATCTTCACAATACAAGTCGGCTCTCGGAATTTTCCATCATTTTGAAGAGTCGCATAACCAGAAGCCATCTCCAGCGCACTACATCCGTAGGTCATACCTCCGATAGAAGCCGCATTGATATAATCCTTACTTACAATCTTGCTAAAATGCATATCCAAAAGATATTGAAGACCAACCTTCGGGGTCAATTCCTCAAAAAGCTGCCACGCCACGGTATTGAGGGATTGCTCCAGGGCAAAGCGCAAAGACACATAGCCATAATAACGACCATTGGCATTGGAGGGACCTCCCGTGAAACGATGGTCATTCACCGTGGAATCCGGGGTATAGTTGCGTTCCAAAGATGGAGTATAATCAATCAATGGTTTGATACTACTACCCGGCTGGCGGAAGGATTGATATGCTCGGTTCAACGTATATCCGCTTGTCTTCTGGCTCCGCCCTCCGACGATAGCCACCACACGACCGGTGGAGTTGTCAATACAAACCGCTGCCCCCTGCATCTTATATATACCATTGGTTCCTTTCTCCTTGAAACTCTCCAGATTGGTATTGATAGCTTGTTGCAAAGCCTTTTGCTTTTTCAAATCAATGGAGGTATAAATACGATATCCTTTATTGAGCAGCTGCTTCTGTGCGGCTGCATAAGCCTCATCATAATCCTCCTGATATGCCTCTTCTTCTTTGGAAGAATCAAAAGAATACTGAAATTCAAAGCCATTTAACTCCATGATTTTCTTGGTGGCACAATACATCACAAAAGTCTGAATATAATTTCGTTTTACCGGCTCAGTAATGTTCAATTCAATTTCTTCTGTTGTAGCCACATTATACTCTTCCTGAGTAATGACCTTATCCTCCAGCATCTGTTTCAAAATACGGTCACGACGTTTCAACGTATTGTCCTTATGCTTCAACGGGTCATAAAGAGTCGGGTTGTTTGGAATCGCACTCAGGAAACAAAGTTGCGACAGACTTAAATCCTTACAACTTGCACTAAAATATCCTTTTGCCGCCGCCTCGATGCCATAATATCCATTGGAAAAATATATGCTGTTGAGATAAAATTCCAAAATCTGGTCTTTGGTATACTTTTTCTCAATTTCCATCGCCACAAATATCTCTTTAATCTTGCGCTCATAGGTTACTTCCTGGGTTAAAAAAACACCTCTGGCAAGCTGCTGCGTAATGGTACTGGCTCCCTGGGTAATCTCACCATTGTGCTGAACCAAAGCCAGAAACGCACGAACATTTGCCTCTGCATCAATTCCATTATGCTGATAAAATTTCTTGTCCTCGGTAACGATAAAAGCGTCCTTGACATACTGCGGAATTTCCTCCACCGGCAGATAATAAGAATCTTTCTCTCCCTTCAACACCGCAATCTGTTTGCCATTTGCATTGTAAGCAATAGTAGTTTCCGAATCCCGGAAAGTATCTTCCGTAGAGCCACTTACCATCTGAACCGCCTCGTCCTGCATCTGGAAAATATCGCGTCCGTATTTTACATAAAATACGATACCGCCAACCAAAATGGTTACAAGAATCAATAATATAAAAATTTTAAAGCCTAGCCAGAACTTAGGATGTTTCCTTTGTCTTTTCTGCTTTTTGTTTTTTGCCATATGATATCTCCATTCTTAAAATGTCAGATTATATAGAATATATTGTACCACAAATCATGGCATCTTGCAAAGAATTTCTTCATGAATCCTGCGGGCACGGTTCGCCCATGTATGCTTTTTCTCTGCAAGAGCATAGGCCTTTTTCTGCATCTTCTTCCATTCCTCAGGATGAGACAAAATCCGACGAATTTTTCCCGGCAATTCAGCCAAATCTGCCAAGTCGTATTTAACATAATCTTCCCCATCTTTCAAACATTCGTCTAAATATCGGGAGCCATCGCTTAGGCAGACCGCTCCATTGAGCATGGAATTAAACACGCGGTCATGTGCCCCGTCCTTAAACCATGGCATAACATTAAGAGAAATTTTAGCTCGGCTAATCTGCTGCAGGCATCCCAGAGAATCCAACAAATCCCCTTTTTGAATATTTTCCGGATGCTTACATTCCAATTTATCCCAGCCTTTGCCAAAGCAATAAATCTTAAATCCTGCATCTGCAATTGTTTTTACCACTTCTCCCCGCATAAAATGACGCACATACAAATCGATAAAAATCATATTGGGAAGAGCTTCTTTCATTCCCTCTTCCGACACATCTTCCACATCCCGGAGCATATGCTCCATCATTGTGGCATCCATAGATTTCCAGGGATGGGATATCAAATCCTCGATGATATCCATGTAAAAAGCAGCATATTCCTCTCCATGACGTTGAATGGCTTCCTCAAAAATGGAGGGCGGGTTATAGTTTCCGGTAAATACGATGTCCATAGGACGCTCCTCCCAGCCGGGCAACGTGGATGCCTGCCACAAGCTTGTACCTCCCAGCGGCAAAAAAGGGCCCCTTCGAATCTCCGGAAAGAACCGTTTCAAATAAGCCTCATGCTCTCTGTCAATGGAAATCTGAATATAATTTTTCGGAAGATAGGGTTGAAATTTATGATAATAAAAGGGATGGTCCACAACAATATTGATAAATGGAACCTCTCTGGCATCAAAAAAAGAAACCCCTTCCGAATCGATAAAATAATCCTCCCCGGAACAGCCGTCAAAATTGAAACTGACTGCCGCCGTAACTTTTGGCTCGCAAAACCAAATCAGGTCACTAAGACTTCGATATTCTTTGCACTGATCAAAATAAAAGACCTCATAGCCCAGCAATTCAAAGGTTTTTCCCAGTTGCTCCGAAAAAAACCACAAGGTTTCAATCCCCTTTGTAAATAAAATAATCTTTCTAATCATTGTCCTTCTCCTTTACATCTCTATCTTACAATTATCTTTTGTGAATATCAACCTTAACTTTTACTATTTCCTGTCGATATAAAACATAAGAGAACAACATGACCAAGGAGGGAAAAATCATGAGTGTAAATGGAATTCAGTCTTCTCCGTCAACGGCTTATCCGGCTACCACAAAAAAACCCGCCGAAAAGCCAAGTAAAGAGAATACAAAAACAGAAGCTACCGGAGTTGTATATGAACCTTCCCAACCAAAGGAAGGTAAGACAGACAATTCTTCCAAAGTTACGGATTATCAAAACGTAATCAAACAAATGAAGGGAGAATTGAGCAGCAAAAATCAGCAATTACAAAATCTGGTGGACCAGCTTCTTACCAAACAGGCAAAAAAATATACTACATTAAAAGATCTTTTCACAGACATCAAAGAGGGTAAAATTGAAGTGGACCCGAAAACCGTTGAGCAGGCACAAAAAGATGTAGCTGAAGATGGTTATTGGGGAATCGAAAAAACCAGTGACCGTCTGGTAGAAATGGCGAAAGCACTTAGTGGTGGAGATGTTTCCAAAGCAGATTCTTTGATTTCTGCCATCAAAAAGGGGTTCGACCAGGCTGCCGATGCCTGGGGTGGTGAACTTCCTGAAATTTGTCAAAAGACAATTGATGCCGCTGTTCAAAAATTAAACGACTGGAAAAATGCAACTGAAGTCGAAGCATAATAAAAAGCAGCCACGCTGGCGCGTAATTCCGGCGTGGCTGTTTTTATTTTATACTCTAGCATTTTTCCATTAATAAGATCTTTTCACGGATTTAAGCACCACTCCGCCCTCCGGCATAACTTCCACTGTGATACATCCATCTTGCACTTCATACCGCTTGGCTTCCAGAGAAAATCCCTGGGTTCCACAGGCAATCATAGATGCCATACAGCTTCCATCAAAAGCTCCCAGACGCCAAACCGGCACTTTAACTACCTTGGGAGACGTGGTGGTCTGAATCAGTACGCAGACACATTCATCCATGGAAAAACGTCCATATCCGATGATTCCTTCCTCACAAATCAAATAAATCAAGGCACCGGTTTTAAGCACGTCATAATCCCGGTGAATTCGTATCATCTCCTTGTGAAATTCCCACAATTCTTTATCTTCCTTTCCCCAAGGAAAGGTACGACGGTTATCCGGATCCGTCCATCCACAAACACCCACTTCATCACCATAGTACACGGTAGGTGCTCCCGGCCAGGTCATTTGTATCATAACCCCTGCCATCATGAGGGACGTCTTAACGCCAAAGGAAGCTGCCTCCGAGCCGGCAGAAGCCACCCGGCCCACTTGCCCATTGGTTCGTGTCAAAAAACGACTGTGGTCATGATTCGATAATTCATTCATGGCAACCATATAAGATTGCATGCCAAATTTGGCACCATATTCTGTCATACGGGCAAAAAACAGACCACTGTCTCCCTTGCATTCCGGTTTGCTCACATCACTATGCTTATCCACTCCTGTCAAAAACCAGGTCACAGGCTCCATAAAAGCATCGTAATTCATCACCGTATCCCATTGGTCGCCTCCAAGCCAAGAAGAAGGGTCACCATAATGTTCTGCCAAAATAATCGCATCGGGATTTGCCTCCTTGACAGCTTTGCGAAATGCCTTCCAAAAGGTATGATTGTATTCTCCGGAATGTCCTAAATCCGCTGCAACATCCAGACGCCACCCATCTACATTGTAAGGTGGCGAAACCCATTTTTTAGCAATCCCTATAATGTATTCAAACAACTCTTTCGAATCTTCATAATTGAGTTTGGGCAATGTATCATGTCCCCACCATCCATCATAGTGGGTATTATACGGCCAGTTTCCATCGGGATAGAATCGGAAAAAATCATGATAGGGACTGTCTTCACTGACATATGCACCCTTTTCATAAGAGCTGTCTCCTTCATAAATCCGCTCCCGGTCCAGCCATTTATTGAAAGAACCACAATGGTTAAAAACGCCATCCATGATAACACGCATTCCCCGTCTATGTACCTCTTCCATAAACTTGGCAAAAAACTCGTTGGACGCTTCCAGATTCTTTTTGTCCACCACCCGTTTACGATATTTGGTGGCATGGCTGTTATCCGTATCATTTTCCGCCAGAACTTCTCCCCCATCTTCCAAAACAACCGTAAAATGGGGATCGATATAATCATAATCCTGAGTATCATACTTGTGATTGGAGGGGGAAACAAAAATAGGATTCAAATAAATCACTTCCACCCCAAGATCCTGAAGGTAATCCAATTTATCCAAAATCCCCTGCAAATCACCACCATAAAATTGGCCCACATCCATACTGGCAGGATATCTGTTCCATTCATGTACCTGATGGACATGATCCCCGATGTAAAAATACTCCCGTTCCACCACATCATTGCTTTTATCTCCATTGCAAAATCGGTCGGTATATATCTGATATATCACTGCACCCTTTGCCCAATCCGGCGTATGAAAACCCGGTAAAAGGCAATAGGAAAATTGGGGATTCGGCACCTCTACATCCCCCTGTTTATTAAAATATATGGTGATGTCCTCTTTTTTTATCTGAAAATAGTAAGAAAAAGGTTCTTCTGAAAGTCTTATCCTTACCCCGTAATAATCAAATAATTCATCGGAGAAATCTATTTGCATCTCCACTGACGTTTCCTCATGAATGAGAAAAACCGCATCCACATCGTCTTTTGCCACGCGGCATCGAAGGGTAACTTCTTCTCCCGCATCCGGTTCCAAAGGTGACACAAAAGGTTCCGTTCCCGAACTAAAAATAGCATCTCGTCGTAATTTTCCCATTTTCATACCATTCCTTTCTTTAAAAGTCAAAAGGACAGCTTCACGTCGCTGTCCTTTTGGGAGAAGGTATTTTTGTTACTTATGGGGTGTAGCAAAAACTATATAATGTATTGGGGTTTACGATTAGAAGTATAGCATGTTCTTTCAAAACAGTGTGCACAAACATTATATTTTTTTAAAGTTCTTTTTGTTACTTTTGCCCAAACACCTTCCCGCCATTCTACAAAATCAACAATTTAAGCTTCTTCCGAAAGAATTTTATCGTCATTTTGTTCAAACAGCGCTTCGAATTCTTCTCTTGTAATTCGCTCTTTTTCAATCAACAATTGTGCCAGGCGATCTAAAATGTCTTTATGCTCCATCAAAATCTTCGTTGCCTGCTCATGACAGCGGTCGATGATTGATTTCACTTCCTCATCTATAATTTTGGAAGTAGACTCGCTAAAACTCTTTGTATGACCGATATCACGGCCGATAAACACTTCATCATCGGAAGTATCATAATTGATCATTCCCAGTTTTTCAGAAAAACCATATTTGGTCACCATATCTCTGGCTGCCTCTGTGGCCTGCTTAATATCCTGTACCGCTCCGGTGGTCACATCATCAAATACAATTCCCTCGGCGATACGACCTCCGAGACAAACAGTGATATCCTGCAGCATCTTTCCTCTGGTCAGATGCATCTCATCTCGTTCCGGCAGAGGCATGGTATATCCAGCTGCCCCCTGCCCTGTAGGAATGATGGAAACAGTGTAAACCGGTCCCACATCCGGAAGAACATGGAACAAAATGGCATGCCCTGCCTCATGATAAGCGGTAATTTTCTTGTCTTTTTCTGAGATAATACGGCTTTTTTTCTCCGCACCAATCCCCACCTTAATAAAGGATTTTTTAATATCTTCTTCCACGATATAGGCTCGGTTGTCACGAGCTGCCGCAATGGCCGCTTCATTCAAAAGATTTTCCAGGTCTGCACCCACAAATCCCGCCGTGGTACGTGCCACATCTTCCAGATTTACGTCCTCTCCCAGAGGTTTCTCCTTGGCATGCACCTTTAAAATTTCTTCCCGTCCACGCACATCTGGACGTCCCACCGTAATTTTTCGGTCAAAACGTCCCGGGCGCAAAATCGCCGGGTCCAAAATATCCACACGGTTGGTAGCTGCCATCACAATAATTCCTTCGTTGATACCAAATCCGTCCATTTCCACAAGCATCTGGTTCAGGGTCTGCTCTCTCTCGTCATGACCGCCTCCAAGACCACTTCCACGTCGTCTTGCCACCGCATCAATTTCATCAATAAATACGATACAAGGAGCTTTTTTCTTGGCTTCCTCAAACAAATCTCTCACGCGGGAAGCTCCTACACCAACAAACATTTCTACAAAATCCGAACCGGAAATGCTGAAAAATGGCACTCCTGCCTCTCCGGCCACCGCTTTTGCCAAAAGTGTTTTACCCGTTCCCGGAGGCCCCACCATCAAAACGCCTTTCGGAATTCTGGCTCCCAATTTGGTATATTTGGAAGGTGCAGACAAAAAGTCCACAATTTCTTCTAATTGCTCTTTTTCTTCCACAAGACCGGCGACATCGGCAAAGGTCTTTACTTTGTCATCCGGCATGGTCAGGGTGGCACGACTCTTTCCAAAGTTTGCCATTTTATTGCCACCGCCTCCGGCATTTGGCATCATCATACTAAATAAAACAAAAAATAGAACAAATCCGATGATATATGGTAAGATTTCGATGTACCATGGGGTACGTGCCACATCTTCCAGATGATACTCCGTAAAGTTCTGACCCTCCAGATAGGCTATCATGTCATTGACATCGGAGATATAAAGTTGCTTTTTTCCTTTTTCATATTGCGCGATTAACTGTCCTGTAGGCACTTCTGCATTTTGTTCGATGGTTATTTTTTTTATCTTTTTGTCACTCAAATCCTGCTTAAACTGAGACATCGAATACGCATCCCGATTATAATCCACAAGATAACTATTAAATAAATAAGATATTCCTATTACCAAAAGCAAAACGATAAAAAAGCCATAGCCTTTTACATTTTTCATTCTTCACCCTCCTTGAAATTAAGTTCTCCAATATAGGGAAGATTTCGGTATTTTTGAGCATAATCCATACCAAATCCTACCACAAATTTATCCGGAATCGTAAATCCGGTATAATCCGGAGTCACCTCCGACACACGGCCGGCCGGTTTATCTAAAAATGAGCAAAGGCGCAGACTCTCCGGCTCTCTTTTGGCAAGCATGTGCATCAAAAAAGAAAGCGTTCTTCCGGAATCCACGATATCTTCAATCACAATCACATGTTTTCCTTTCACATTGATTTCTTCGTCCTGATTGATTCGCACCACACCGGAACTTGTCAATCCGTCACCATAACTGGAAACACTCAAAAAGCCCATTTTCACCGGAATCGTCAGATATTTTGACAATTCACAGGTAAAATATACACTTCCTTTGAGAATACAAAGGAGAAAAACTTCCTTTCCTTCATAGTCCCGATTAATCTGTGCAGCGATTTCCTGAACTTTTTCCCTAATCTCTTCTTCCGAAATCAATACTTTAATTTCTTCTTTCATGATCCTTTTTTTACCTCACTGTTTTCTGTTTTTCGTTGCAAATCGCAGCCCTCCACCCACATGCGAATCGTAACTTTTTTCAACACTTTGTCAAGACTACCACAAGAACCTGCTTCGTCTCCTCAGTTATTTTATATGCATCACTCATCCGTCCCGGAACTGCCCAGAGCACATGTTTTCCATCTGCCAGAACAATCTCCCTCTTTCTTTCACTCAATGGAATCTTTTCATCGATATAATATCGCGAAAGTTTCTTTTTGTTTCCCTGCTTATCCATCACAAAGAAATCTCCCTCTTCCGGATTGCGTAATTCAATGCCACCCCTTATGTTATCATAATTGAACCATTTCGTATAGTCTTTTTGTAGAATTTCTTCCGGCAGTTTTTCTCGGTCCACCACATCCATACAAAGAAGCATCCGCTCCCGGTGAATTTCCACCACTCCTTCATAAGGAAGCTGGCAAAGTTCTTTTTTCGGTACAACGACATCGGCAATTTGATTTTTGAACCATACATACTTATATCGCCGCTCTACACAGATGTTTCCCGGCAGGCATACCTTTTTGCCGGCCACTTTTTTCGTCAGTGAAATTACCATTTTGTAATGTTTCTCGGTAATATCTTTCACCGAATCCCGAAAGTTTTTCAAAATCAGTCGGATAATTTCAATCTGAATGACAATATCCATTTTGGCAAATTCTTCGCAGGAATAATAATATTCGCCACGATCCGCATGCACCAGCCTCATATATTCCTTTTTCGCCTGTTTTTCGATATAAGAATTCTGCAGGGCTATCTTCTGGGCCGCCTTTGCCACATGTTGCTTTGCCCGGCTGTTAATCTCTTCCTCCACATAAGGAAACACCCGGAGACGAATTTTATTTCTGGAATAATCCTCCTGCTCATTGGTGGCATCCGTACAAAATGAAAGATTACGTTCCTCCACATATCTTGCAATTTCTGTTCGCCCAGCAAATAAAATCGGCCGGATGACATATTCCCTCTTTGGGAAAATACCGGACAGACCACGGGGGCCGCTTCCACGAAACATCTGAAAAAGCACTGTTTCAGCCACATCATCCTGGTTGTGGGCAATGGCGATTTTCTGATATCCCCGTTCCATACACACATGCTGCATAATCTGATAACGCATGTATCTTCCCGCTTCTTCTTCTGTCATTTTCCGTTCCTTTGCCACCTGGCAAATATCCACTCGCTCGCTGTAACATTCAAGTCCCATGGATTCTGCCAATTCTTTTACAAAAGCTTCATCCCTGTCCGCTTCCTCTCCCCGCAGACAGTGATTGACATGAACCACAAGAAGGGACAATTCATACTCTTCTTTACATCGATTCAAAATATCCAGAAGGCATACCGAATCTTTCCCTCCGGATACTCCGACCACGATACGATCACCTTTTCCAAATAGTTTATTCCGTTCATTATACTTTAGTACTTTCGCTTTTAACATGAAATCCTCCACACATTCCGTAACCTTATTTTTTCCAGATTCCGGCCACCAAAACACTCATGTCATCAAAAGGCTGTCTGGCATTGCGAGACAGGGCCTCCATCAAAACACTTCGGGCCATCTCGGATGGGTTATTGGTTTTTAGGTTCTCTAAAATATTTTCTACATAAAATTCTTTTTCATCCCCTGGAAACGCATCTACCACTCCGTCGGATACCATCACAACAAAATCCCCTTCTTCTAACATCTGGGTGACGGTTTCCGGCTTTGCTTCCATCTCCACCCCCACTGGCAGCGCACTGGAAAAAATGGTCTTCACTCCATCTTTCTTTTTAATAAATGTAGCCGCTGCACCATTTTTTACAATCTCACAACTTCCACTATAAAGGTCAATGGCTGTCATGTCAAGTGTTGTAAATGTTTTTCCTTCATAAGACATGACAAATAACGTATTAATCAAACGAATGGCGGACTCTTTGCGAAATCCTGCTTCCACCAGACTTTCCAGCACATCTACCAGATTTTCACTGTCTCGGCAGGCCCGCATCCCGCTTCCCATCCCATCTGACAGCATCATTATCAATTCCCCGGTACGAAGTTCCATAAAAGAGAAATTATCTCCGGACACCGTCTCGCCACTTTTGGTCGCCCGGGCCAATCCCGTAAGCGTCTTATAATTCACATCCTGAACAAAAGTGGTCACTTCAAATTCTTTGGAAATGACATTTTTCACATAGCGCCCTGCCGTCATACGCATGTCCAGCACAGACTCCAATGCCAGCGCAACATCTTTTTTGGTAATGCAGGCATTCCCTCTGGTCTTCGCCAAAAAACAGACCTCCAGATTTCCTTTGTAATCTTTCTGAAAAGAAAGATTTTTCACATGAATCCCGAGAGAACGTAGGGCAAACAGCACTTTTTTCTTCGTTTCCTCCGGCACATCTGCCGTCTGGTTCAATTCCTGGGTAAATCCCCTCAATGCATTGGCAATTTCATACATCTGGGAGGCCATAGCTTCCCTACTCTCTGCCATTTTATTGCGCCAACTCAGATTCATCCGGGCCACTGCCATCCGTTCATTCAATTTTTCCGCATACTCTTCCAGATGAATGCATCGACTCAGGAAAGCCGCATCTACCTGCTGGCATTCCACCGTTCCCTGTTCACTGGCTGCTGCCAGGATACCACGCATATTGTCATAGGTTTCTTCATAATGCATTTCCCAGCAATATTTGCAATTTTCACAATCGCTGCAAATCTTTTCTGCCAGTTCATCAAAAATCAATTCCATCTCTTCCCCGGAAATGTGATTTTCACATTTGGTAAAATCCCGGAATGATTTGGCAAGTCTCAAAAAAGCAGTGGAAAATCCATCAATTTTTTCATTGGCAAGACTCATTAAATCTGCTTTTGCAAAGGGATTCTCCTGTTGCCGCATAAAATCCATCTCAATGGTACGCACCATTTCCTTCGGAAGTGCCAAAAACAAAATTACTGCCGACACCATCCCGCGAAGTTCCACAATTCCCAGCACTTCATTCCGAATGACATAGGCAAAAATCACACCGGCCAGGGCAAAAGCGATAGCGCTGATGACACGTCCGATTTCCCGAAAAATCCCTACAGTAATGCCAAGTACACAATAAATACCTATTACTATCATATCACTTCCGTCGGCAACTGACAAGATACCACCTGCAGCTCCCGCAATGGCTCCCACCGCTGCTCCATATCGATATCCGGCAAACAATACCAATAAATACCCAAAAGTCTCCACCAGGGAGAATACTCCGTCAAACAAGTGAGGCATGCCATAAATGCTAAGGCTCAAAAGCAACAGCACACTAATCATTTCTTCATTGCTCAAACTGCGTTCCCAGTCCTCATACAGAAAAAAACAAAGCCCCCATTGCATCACATTTGCCATGGCCACAATGCAAATACTTTCCAACACCGCCGTATATACTACACCTGTCGTCCCGTGTTGCAAAAATCCGGTGGTAATTGCCAAGACAACATTTAAAATACCTCCCAGCGTGGCAATCGCCAGACAACTTCCTTCTTTTCCATCTATTTTCTTCATGATTTTTTGTACAAACCAAATCAATCCTATCATCATAATGTAATGCAGAAAGTCCAATCCTTGGGCCTTCGTAATATAACCTGCCAGAACCGCCAAAAAGACAAGACCTCGCCCTCCGGGATACACCCCCGATGCACACAAATATGCCAGACCAAAGGGATTTATTGAAAACATCCACACCCGTCCAAGTAGTAATCCAATGCCAATTTCCATCAACCAACGTTTTTTCGACACAGCGCCATTCATTCTACCGCTCGCTCCTTTCCTTTGCTTTCATTCGTAACGTTAAGTATAACGAATAAGCGGCTCGAATGTTGTCAAAAAAAGAACCGTGCCAAAAAAACTTTTCGACACGATTCTCATTTTGCTTTGAATACAATCTCGTTGTCATATACCAGGCCGAATTTTTCTCTGGCAATTTCCTCAATGTATTCATCCGTCTGCATGTAATTCTTCTGCTCTTCAATGCGTTTCGCTTCTTTTTCCAAATTGCTTTTCTTCGCTTCCAACTCCGTTTTCTGCTCTTGGAGGGAACTACAGGTACCACGAAGGGAAATGCTATGGATTCCCAGCGTTGCACAGAACAAAAGAACAACCGTCATAACCAGATACAATCCGGTACGATTGGGTTTCTTTTTTCCTTTTTTCATTGAATTCTCCATTCTGGAGCGACTACGCCCACATTTTCATAACTTTTTTTACTTTTCTCAATCCGTTCACATTCTACAACTGTACTACTTTTCTAACCCTGTAGACTAATGTGTTTTTATTATAAATCCTTTCGGCACAAATATCAAGTTTTTTTTTGATTTTTTTTCGTTTTTTTTAGCAATCTTTTACATTTTCGAACACATGGTTGCATTATTTTTCGGCGTATCCAGAAAATTGCCCGAATCACTCCCCGGGAAATAGCGTTTCCAAATATTTGATGGTAGGCAACCCCTCCCAGACCAAAAGCCACCACAAAAAAAATGCGCATCGTTCCGAAATTGCATATAAATATCATGCGAAATACCATAATCGCCGCTATCAAAAAGAAAAGGGTATCCAGCAACCATTTTCCCTTTGTCTTAAGGTGGAAGACCTGCCGCAACACGCGCACAACTTCATAGCAGGCCATTACCGCAAATCCACTAATCAGAGAACCTGCTAAAAATACCATCTGGCTTCGAATCATTTCCATATTTTATTGAAAAAGCCTTCCTAGAAAATTTTTCGTCTCCGTCATTGTATGGGGATCCGAGTATTGCATTTCATCAAAGGTTCCCTCTATGTCCACCTCTCCCCGCTCCAGGGTAAGACGGCTCACATGTAAATCCTGGCCCTTTATGGCAAGGCGCCCCCGAATGGTATCCAACAGCACTTGATTGCTGTCAAAGGAAATGACTTCCTTTATCCCGGTCAAAGTTGCATTTTTACGCTCTTTCAGCACAATATGGTGCGAATTGAAATGTGGTTCTCTCCGATTTTCCTGACTTTCCAACATTCCTATCCATCCTGTCTTTTTTATATTAATCCTATGTCTGCTCATAAAAAAATATGCCCGTAACCAACAGGCATATCTTTTAGATATAACGATACAATTCTTTGGCTTCATCCTTTTTACAAGTGTCTTCCACCCGAAGCACTTCTACTTTTGTCATTTTGTCTCCAAAATGAATCTCAATGATATCTCCCGGTTTGATGTTCAATGACGCCTTTGCTACTTTGTCATTGACAAGGATTCTCCCTGCGTCACACGCTTCATTAGCCACCGGCCGACGCTTTATAAGCCGGGATACTTTTAAATATTTGTCTAATCTCATGATTTTCTCCTATAACTGAAACAAGGCGCCTACGGAATCTCCTCCAAGGCACCTTGTACAATATCCACATAATATGAATTATTTGTTTACAGCTTCTTTCAAAGCTTTACCTGCTTTAAACTTAGGTGCTTTACAAGCTGGAACATTCATAGGTTTTCCTGTCAATGGGTTCACACCATTTCTTGCTGCGCGATCTGCAACTTCGAAAGAACCGAAACCTACTAACTGTACTTTTCCGCCAGCTTTCAATTCGTCTGTTACTACGTCAACAAATGCTTTCAAAGCTTTCTCTGCATCTTTTTTTGACAATTCAGCCTGATCTGCCATAGCTGCAACTAATTCTGTTTTGTTCATGGATTATATCCTCCTCGTGATTTCTTTATTTTTTTGTAAACCTACAACATCCGTTCATGTTTTGTAAACCTACTAACACTATTTATACCCTTTTTTTCATCATTTGTCAAGATTTTTTACTGCAATTACCATAAAAAAGCGACTTTTTTTACATATTATTCATTTTTTCCATGAAATTTTGATGACATTTGGACAACTACTGTTCCATCTGTCGCCCCAAAAAATTTGCCCCACACAGGGCCATTTTTTCTTCAAATTCGCCAAAACTGTGCCCGTCCTCGTTGGATATCAGTATCACGGCTCCAATGGCATCTCCTTCACATACAATGGTAGCAATGGCCTGATTTGCCTCTGGTTCTTTCTCCTGGATAATTCGGCAAAGTTTCCCCTTTCCATTGGAAAACAGAACATTGCTGCGGTTGTGTATACAATTTTTGATGGAATCATCCAGTTCTCTGCCGTCATAGTATTTGCTTTCCGGTCCGGCTACTGCCACAATGCGGTCACGATCTGCCACACAGACCGTACACTTGGCAACACCTGCCACCGATTCCACATACTCTTTTGCCATATCTCCCAACTCACCAATGGGCGAATATTTTTTTAACACAATGCCTCCTTCATGGTTGGTAAATATTTCCATCGGATCGCTTTCCCGAATTCTCAATGTCCTTCTGATTTCTTTGGGAATGACAATCCTTCCCAATTCATCAATTCTGCGAACGATACCGGTTGCTTTCATATATTTTCCTCCAATTCCAAATTTTACAAGGATTACTTGGCTGTTTAATGAGCACCTTCATCCTGTTTTGCTTTTTTTTACTTTGGAGTTAGTATGTGGAAAATATGAAAAAATATTCAAGGCATTCGTAAGGATTCACGAATCCCGCATCTCGATACGCGGACCACCTTTCCCTTCGATATAATCTTTGGTAATGGTAACATGCCCAATCATGTCATCCTTTGGAATCTCATACATAATATCCAACATCAAATCTTCGATAATCGAACGCAAAGCTCTGGCACCGGTCTTTTTCTCCACCGCCTTTTTGGCAATCAAAAGCAAGGCATCTTCCTCGAAATCCAGTTTCACTTCATCCATGGCAAGCAGTTTCTGATATTGCTTTACAATGGCATTTTTCGGCTCTGTAAGTACTTTTACCAAAAGATTTTCGTCCATTTGCTGAAGGGCAAATACGATAGGAAGACGACCGATAAACTCCGGTATCAATCCATAGGCACGGATATCCTCTGTCTCCACCTTGGACAAAATATTTTCATCTTTGTCCAGTTCATCTTTTAACTGGGACTCAAATCCGATGTGGCCATGTTTGGTCAAACGACGCTTAATGACATTTTCCAGCCCCGGAAAGGCCCCGCCACAGATAAACAAAATATGACGGGTATTTACGGTGGTCATAGGCACCATGGCATTTTTGCTGGAAGCTCCCACAGGAACTTCCACATCGGCGCCCTCCAGAAGTTTCAAAAGTGCCTGCTGCACCGACTCACCGCTGACATCACGCTGGTTGGCATTTTCTTTTTTTGCCAGTTTATCAATCTCATCGATGTATACAATTCCCCGCTCTGCCCGTTCTACATCATTATCCGCATTGGCAAGAAGTTTGGAGATGACACTTTCCACATCATCACCGATATAGCCGGCTTCCGTAAGGGCTGTGGCATCGGTTATCGCCAATGGTACCTGCAAAATGCGAGCAAGGGTCTGCACCAAAAACGTTTTTCCACTACCCGTTGGTCCAAGCATAAGCATGTTGGATTTTTCAATCTCAACATTGCCACCAATCTGGTTTACATCACCGGATTCTTTGGCTTTTTCCATCTCTTCCATGGCAGCAATGCGCTTATAATGATTGTAGACACCTACGGAAATCACCTTTTTGGCATGGTCCTGTCCCATGACATATTCATCCAGATTTCCCTTAATCACATGAGGTGCCGGTAATTTATGAATATCTAACACCGGTAAATCTTCCTTGCTTTTCTTTTTCGTCTTTACCTGATGACGTTTCTGCATCTCTTCCGGCAGCCCCCCAAAGGGCCCTCCCAGATTGATAAATTCCACTCCGGGAATCTCTCCAAATGACGGCATTCCCCGCATTCCAATCTGGTCAAAGGTTTTTTGCATACAATCCGAACATACCCAGATATTATTGGGAATGGTAATCAAACGCGGAACCTTACTTTCCGGGCGATGGCATAAATAACAATATTTTTCCTGCTTATCTTCCTTATCCTCGGTAGGTTTCTCCGGATTCTGTTCTACGATTTCTTCTTTTTCCTCTTCTTGATTTTTGATTTCTTCGCTCACTTTTTTCTCCATTCTATATTAAAATTCATACAAAGTTGTCCTAGTATGTCTAAAAGGAACTGCTACCAACCGATAACAGTCCCTTTGATATTATATCTTATTCTTTGAAATTAGTAAAGTGCTTTTACCATGGCATAATCTGGCCACCGTAGGAGTCCTCATAGGAATCATTTCCATAGCCATAAGGATTGCTGCCACTTCCGCCAGAATTTCCAGAATTCTTTGAACTGTCATCCAGCTCATTTAAGGTATTGGCGTCTTTTAATTTGACCTTCAAATCCTGCTCTTTGTATTCTCCATCCTGGCTTCTGGAAATCGTCACTGTGATTTCCGTACCTGCTTTGGTATTATTGACTTTGTTTTGTACCTGCTCAATGGTCTTAACCTGCGCTCCATTAATCTTGGTAATGACATCGCCTTTCTTGATACCGGCTTCTTTTGCCGCACCGGTCTCAGATACCTCGGATACATATACGCCAACCGGAATACCATAAGCCTCGCTGACGCTGTCACCAATGGTCTTGCCGGTGATACCAAGGTAACCTTTTTCCTCATCGCTGAGAACTTCACGTTTCATCAAGTCATTGATAATCGGAATGGCATCACTCATAGGAATGGCATAACCGATTCCCTCCACTTTGGTATCTGCATATTTTACGGAATTGATACCAATTACATTGCCATTCGCATCCAGCAAAGCTCCACCGCTGTTACCCGGATTAATGGCGGCATCGGTTTGGAGAAGTACCATTTTATTGGTGCCATTTCCGCTTTCGTCACCAATTTCAACTTCACGATCCTTCGCACTGATATAGCCGACGGTTACCGACTGTCCATATCCCAGTGCATTTCCGATGGCAATTGCCATCTGTCCTACTTTAACATCATCGGAATGTCCCAAAGTAGCAATCTTTATTTTGCTCTTTGTGTCATCTTTTAAATCACTGAGTTTTACAGAAATAACTGCCAAATCTGCGGCAGAATCTGTCCCTTTTACTGTGGCTTTTGCTGTGGTATCATCGATAAATTTTACCGTAATGCTGTCGGCACCGGAAACAACATGATTATTGGTAACAATCAACAATTCTTTTTCATCCTGTTTCACAATAAATCCGGAACCTGCTCCCTCTGATGGATATTCTCCAAAGAAGGACTGCTGCATACTCGTCTCGGTAATGGACACGATGGAAGGCATTACGTTTTCCACGATACCGGACACATCCGACACACCGGAAACTGCCCCACCGGATACTGCCATCAAATCGGAATCTCCGGACTGGGTATTTACGGTACCAATCTCATCGGGATTTCCTTTTCCGGTTCCAATCTGTAAGCCACTTATTTTTACAATGGCGAAAAAGCAGAACGCTGCTACAACACCAAACACAACGGCAGAAAGTAACGTCTTTTTCATGCCACCATCCTTCTTTTCCTTTGGTTTTATGGGCTTTTCTGAATGATTCCCGGCATTGGTATTTTGAAAACGATACATATTATCCGAACTTGGCATCGGCTGTGGTTCGGCACCATTTCCGGCTGAATTCTGGGTTGCTGTATTCTCTGTTCCTGTCGCATTCTGTGGTCCGGCATTCTCTGTCTGGGACGGGCTCACATAAATGGTATTGTCTGTCATTTCATTACTGTTCCCATTTTCCCATGGGTTGTTATTCTCTTCATTCATATCGAATCTTCCTTTCCCGTTTGTTCAAAATCATTTATACCACTTTTCACTGTATATGATGCATTATAACCATCAAATGTGTTTAGTTTGTGAATATCTCAATTTTATATTGAGAAAATTAAAAAAATAATCTATAATAAGTATAAAGAATGCAAGAAAGGATGACAAATTTTGATTAAAGGCAACCAAAAATTATTGAATATCATTCGCTTTATCATAGATGTACTTATTTTAATATTTTCTTTTGTTTTGGCATATAAACTGCGTTTTGACGAGGAACAAAGTTTTCTGATTCAATGGGAAATCATCGAGGAACCCATCGGACTTTATGGTTCTCTGGAAGAATATATGCAAATGCTCTTCCTTTTAATTCCATGTTATCTTGTTTCCTATTATGTTTTTCATCTGTATGACCCCAAGCGTGTCACCAGCCGCAAATCGCAGGCATACAACATTCTTAAGGCAAATATCGTAGGAATATTGTATTGCACCGCCGGCCTTTATTTTATTAAAAGTGGGAATTATGCCAGACTTTTTATCGTCATTTTCGTTGCGACAAATTTTATGCTGGAATTTGTTTTCCGGCTTCTAATTACCACGATTCTCCGTCGTTTCCGAAAACGTGGTCACAATCTGAAACATGTTTTGCTAGTGGGCTACGGTCGTTCTGCTGAAGGATATATCGATCGTATCTATGCCCATCCGGAATGGGGCTATGTGGTTCACGGCATTCTGGATGATCAGAAGAAAAATGGAAAATCTTACCGGGATGTCCACGTCATTGGAGATATCGATGATTTGGAAGAAGTGCTTGCCACCAATTCCTTTGATGAAATCGCCATTACTTTGGACATTGATCAATACAAGCGGTTGGAGGGTATCGTGGCCATCACGGAAAAATCCGGTGTCCATACCAAATTTATTCCGGATTACAACAACATCATTCCTACCCGGCCTTATACGGAAGATTTGGACGGATTGCCGGTGATTCATGTGCGAAATGTACCCCTTACCAATTCCTTCAACAAATTTATCAAACGTACGGTGGATATCATTGGTTCCATCTTTTTGATTATTCTTTTCTCTCTTCCGATGCTGGTGGTTGCCATTTTAGTCAAAGCCACTTCCGAGGGACCGTTGATTTTTAAGCAGGAAAGAATCGGACTGGGAGGCAAACCGTTTTTAATGTATAAATTCCGGTCTATGGCAGTACAAAAGGCCTCTGACGAGCAAAAAGCCTGGACCACCCCAAACGATCCCCGCGTCACGCCGGTGGGAAAATTTATTCGGAAAACCAGCCTTGATGAACTCCCCCAGTTTTTCAATGTTTTAAAAGGAGACATGAGTTTGGTGGGGCCAAGACCAGAACGGCCATTTTTCGTCCAGAAGTTCAAAGAAGAGATTCCTCGCTATATGATTAAGCATCAGGTACGACCGGGTATCACTGGATGGGCGCAGGTCAATGGATATCGCGGCGACACATCCATTCGCATGCGGATTGACTGCGATTTGTACTATATCGAGAACTGGACCTTGATGCTGGATATCAAAATCCTGCTTCTTACGGTTGTGACTGGGTTCATCAATAAGAATGCTTACTAATTTCCATCCAACAATTCTTTTCCACAAAGCACATCAAAAAAGGCTGTGACTCAGAGGTACATCATTGTGCACCTCTGAGTCACAGCCTTTTTGTTTTTTTCTGGTTTTACGAAAATCTCTTTGCTATTAGTCCAGTTTTTTGTTGATAAATTCGTCCCAACGACCATCTTCTTCGTCGTCTTCGTCCTCATCTTCCCCGAACTCTTCCTCGTCTAACATCTCATCAAAGGCATCGGAAATGGCATCCAGCATCTCTTCATCCTCAATCTGAAGAAGGGTAATCTCTGGTTGTCCCCCCTTGGTATCCGCTTCTATTCCAAAGAAATAAATTTCTTCAATGGTTTCATCCACGGGAGTCAGTGCCGCATAGTCATCTCCGTTCCATTCGAAGATATATATAACTTCACATTCCAAAGTAGATCCGTCTTCTAATTCGAGAGAAATTGTCATTTCTTCGATATCACTCCAATCAAAATCTGACATTTTGTAACCTCCTGCTAAGTTTTTTATATGAAAATCATAACACAATCCATGGGTAGTGTCAAATGAGGAGGAAGAAAATGTTTCAACCTCATATTGACATTTACTCTTTTTTTTACTACAATAACTAAGAATAAATGGCGAAAGGATGATAACATTATGAATTTTTCCTACAAAACAAAAGGTACTTGTGCAAGACAGATTGATCTTGAAATCAATGATAACATTGTCACAAATGTTGTTTTTTATGGCGGCTGTGATGGAAACTTAAAGGCAATTCCCCGTCTGGTTGATGGTTGGACTACCGATCAGATTGCTGAAAAGTGCAGTGGAGTTCAATGTGGATTCAAAAATACATCCTGCGCCGATCAACTGGCTCATGCTGTTTTGGCTGCCAAAGAAGCAGAGCAGCAACAAAAGCAGGCATAAGCTGTAAAAACCCGTGTGTTCGAAACCATCCACACGTAAAACAAAACTAAGGAGATTTTTATTATGCAAAAAAACACGAAGAAAGTTGTATTTATCTGTCAGGCAGCGATGATTGCTGCCCTCTATGTGGTGGTAACTTATGTTATCAGTGCATTCAATCTTGCCAGCGGTGCAATTCAAGTCCGCGTTTCAGAAGCCCTTACCATATTACCGTTTTTTACTCCCGCAGCCATCCCGGGTCTTGCCCTCGGCTGTCTGATTGGGAACTGGCTGACCGGGTCGGTGATTTTAGATGTCATTTTTGGCACCCTTGCCACACTTTTCGGTGCTTTGGGCACTTATGCCCTTCGTAAACATAAGTGGCTCGCTCCTCTTCCACCAATTATTTCCAATACTATTATCGTGCCATGGGTACTTCGGTTTGCTTATGACATCCCTACTGCCATTCCTTTTATGATGCTGACAGTGGGAATTGGCGAAGTCCTTTCCTGTGGCATCCTGGGAATGCTGTTACTTTTTGCCCTCCAAAAATTCGACAAAAATATCTTTAAATCGCATTGATTTTTTCCTAATCTCAGAGTATAATTCTTGTTATGACACTGCTTGGGGAGGCATATATGAAGAAACGTATCGTTATAACAGGAATCATACTCCTTCTGGCTGTGGTTGTGGGGGTCGTGGTGGTTCGCTCCCGAGAACCTCAGCATACATCTCAAGTGAATAATTCCGAAACTTATGAATATTATTATAATAATGAAGAAGACCAAGAGGAGGATTCTCTCTTGCCTGAGGATTTGGACTCTATTTTGACAGATAATCAGACGGTTCCTTTGGACACCATTCCCAGTAGCATTACCGTATTGGTCAATCGCAAATATCTTTTGCCATCCACCTATATTCCCAATAATTTGGTGGTTCCCAATGTAAATTTCAGTTTTTCCTATCTGAGTGATAAACGGAAGATGCGAAAGATTGCTGCGACGGCTTTGGAAAAAATGTTTGCTGCTGCCTCGGAAAAAGGAATCGAATTATATGGTGTATCGGGCTACCGTTCCTATGCCCGCCAAAAGGAAATTTATGACAGAAATGTAGCAATTCGGGGAAAAGCTGCTACCGATGCCGTCTCTGCCATGCCGGGAAGCAGCGAACATCAAACCGGTCTTACCATCGATGTTTCTGCCAAAAGTGTGAATTATCGCTTGGACCAGAGTTTTGGTGATACGAAGGAAGGAAAATGGCTGGCAGAACATTGTCATGAATTTGGCTATATTGTTCGTTATCCGTATAAAAAAGAAAAAATTACCGGCTACAGCTACGAACCCTGGCACATTCGCTATGTGGGGACCACCGTGGCAAAATATCTCTATACCAACAATCTGACTTTGGAAGAATATTATGGAGTCACCTTAGAAGATGAAACACAAACCGAAACCGGAGTGGATGTAGAAGATCCGGATTCCGTTGTCTATGCTACTCCAAAACCAACGAAAAAGCCAAAAGCGGAGAAAAAAGAGAAAAAGACAAAAACCACGGCAAAGCCACAAAAAACAAAGGCACCAAAAAAGGAAAAGGCCACGGCCTCGCCGTCCCATTCCGACACGGCATCGGCAACTTCTCCGCCTGTCGCCACCGAAAATCCCACACCGGCACCTACGGATCCTCCGGTAGTGACAAAAGAACCAACGCCTACGGAGCTCCCTGCTTCTACGACTCCCGGCAACCAAACCAATGAATGAGAGGATTTTAGCAAATGAGAACGATTTTAATAATTTTATTGTATCTTATCGTATGTATTGTCAGCATTCCGCTTTTACTGATTGAGTGTATTGTGCGAAAAATAAATGAAAAAGCAGCTGCTGCTTTTGCCATCCGGGTTGTGCAGATTGCATTTAACGTGGCCATGTTTGTTTCCGGCTGCAAAAAGCACATCTCCGGTCTTGAGAACATTCCTCAGGACCAGCCTGTTATGTTTGCCGCCAACCATCGCAGTTTTTATGATATATTACTGGCCTACTCCAGTATTGCTTCCCGCCATGTCCAAGTGGCCTTTATCTCCAAAATCGAGATTAAAAAATTTCCAATGATTGCACAATGGATGTATTTTCTCAATTGTTTATTTATGGACCGTGGAAACATGAAACAAAATATGGAAGTTATCTTAAAAGCCATCTCCCTAATCAAAGAGGGATACTCCATCTACATCGCCCCGGAGGGCACAAGAAATGCCACGGACACTCTCCTTCCTTTCAAAGAAGGCAGTATGAAAATCGCTACCAAGACTAAGGCTCCTATTGTTCCGGTATGCATCAAACATACCGAGGAAATCATGGAAAACCACCTTCCCTGGATTCGAGGCGGACATATTTATATTGAATACGGAAAACCCATTTATCCGGACCAGTTAGAGGGTGATGACAAAAAATACATCGGTGCTTACGTTCAAAAAATCATTCAGGAGATGTATGACAAAGAAGAATAAGAAAGGAAATCCATCTTGCACATTCTTTCAAAAAATGGTAAGATAGTGATTAGGCATCAAATTACATGGCCAAATTTATAAAAGTGAGGTATACGAATCTATGAAAACCGCATTAATCGTAATGGGTATTATCCTTGCCGTACTCATTATCGTATTTATTGTTTTATCTATTGTAGGTAAGAAACTTCAGACAAAGCAGGAAGCCTCCCAGGCACAGATGAAAGAAGCATCTCAAATTGCTTCCATTCTAGTGATTGATAAGAAGAGGATGAAATTAAAAGAGGCCGGATTGCCAAAAATGATTGTTGATAATACACCAAAGTATCTTCGTGGTTCAAAAATACCTGTTGTTAAGGCAAAAATTGGTCCCAAAATTATGACTTTGATGTGTGACGAAAAAATCTTTCCTTTACTTCCTGTAAAAAAAGAGTTGAAAGTGGTATTAAGTGGCATCTATATCATGGATGTCAAAGGTTCTCGCAATAATTTATTGCAGCAGCCGGAAAAGATGGGCTTTTTCCAGAAGATGAAATACAAAGCTCTTCAAAAAGTCGGAAAATAAAAAGAAATTTAAAAAGCCTTCCAGTGGACTCTATAATCCACCGGAAGGTTTTCTATTTTCATTTTTCTATTTTCATAATTGGTTCGATTGTATTATGCCGGTTTTTGTTGCCGGCTTTTCTTTTCATTAAATACGAATTTCAAAAGAATCGGTGTTATAATCGTGGTAATAACCACCGTGATAATAACGGGACCATACAAATCCTGAGACATAAGTCCCACGGCCATTCCTTTACTGGCTACAATCAGTGCCACCTCACCACGGGAAACCATACCCACTCCAATCTGCAAGCTTTCTTTATTGGAGTATTTCATGAGTTTCGCACCCAGGCCACATCCAACGACTTTGCTAAGGACGGCAACGATGCAAAGAAGGATGGAAAAGATCAGAATCTTCCCACTCATCTTCGGGAGAACTACTTCCAATCCGATGCTGGCAAAGAAAATCGGCGACAAAAACATATAAGAAACGGTTTCCACACGCTTGCTTATGTACTCCACTTTCGGGCTGACGGAAATGGCAAGACCTGCCACATAGGCCCCTGTAATATCTGCAACGCCAAAGAAAAATTCCGAACAAAAGGCAAATAACAAGCAATAGGCAAGTGCCATAATTCCATATCTTCTCTGTACATTGGGGCTTTCCGAAGTCCATTTATAATACAATTCTCCAAATACAAATGCCACCACAATGGCAAAAATGAAGAACAGAAGAATCTTCAATAAAACCATTCCAAGACTTGGCGTCTCTCCACCACCCTTTTGCCCTCCAAGAGTTGTGATTATGGTCAAGGCGATGATACCAAGAACATCATCAATCACGGCGGCACCTAAAATGGCATTTCCAGCATTGGTATTTAATTTACCCATTTCGCGAAGAGTCTCCACGGTGATGCTAACAGAAGTAGCTGTCAAAATCACTCCGATAAAAATATTGCGATACATCTTGGCTTCCTCTGTAACACCTATGGAATCCGTGAAGAAATGTGCAACCAAGGCACCTCCCACACAGGGAATGACAACTCCCAGCAAAGCAATTACAAGGGATGCAAGACCACTCTGTTTCAGTTTCTGAATGTCTGTCTCAAGTCCTGCCGAGAACATCAATACGATAACACCAATCTCCGAAAGACTGTGAATCATCGCATCGGATTCTCCTACCAACATAATGGATGACAAATTCAAACAAGCTGGTCCTATGATCAAACCTGCTACAAGAGCACCCACAACCTGTGGCATGTGAAACTTCTTTGTCAAAAGACCGAGGCATTTTGTACTAACGAGTACAATGGCGATAAATAATAGATATCCATATTCTTCCATTATAAAATCCTCCAATCAAAGTATAAAATTTTTAGTAAGTAACACATTCTTTTCGACCATTAGTCATTTTATACCTTTTGCCTCAAAAAATCAACCTAAGATTTTTAAAATAATATTCAATTACATTTTTTATTCAAACTTCTCTGCGCTGACACTGTCAAACTCTGCCATAATCTCTGCCGACGGCTCTTTAGTCAAAAGACTTGCCACTACGATGCAAATCAAACTGATAAAGAATCCGATAAGAAGAGAATAGATTCCTGTTGCCACAGCCAGAGTCTGTCCGCCTACCAATGGGATGTAATCCCAAATCAATACCGTCAATCCACCGGATACAATACCGGAAACCGCACCGGCAAAATTGGTCCGCTTCCAGAATAAAGAGCACACCACAATTGGTCCAAATGCCGAACCAAGCCCTGCCCACGCATCCGATACCAGATTCATAATACTGCTCTCCGGATTCCATGCGATGAAGAAAGCGATGATGGCAATGATAACTACCGTGATTCGACTTACTTTCAATACAGTATCTTCCGATGCTTTCGGGCGCAAGACATTTTTGTAAATATCCTTTGATACGGAGGATGCACAAACCAATAATTGAGAATCTGCCGTGGACATAATAGCTGCAAGGATACCGCAGAGGAATATTCCACCGATAAATGGTAATCCAAGGTGGTGCGTAAATACCTTGTTAATCATTTCGATAAACACGCTCTCACTGGAAGCCTGCCCCTCTGTACCTAAAATCTGTCCGGCACCAAGGAAAGCTCTTCCCACAACACCGATAAAGCAGGCAGCCACCAACGAAATAGCAACCCAAACGATAGCGATAACACTGGATTTCTTTAATTCTTTCTCACTTTTTACTGCCATGAAGCGCACCAGAATATGAGGCATACCACAATATCCAAGGCCCCATGCCAGCTGGGATATAATATCTACGAACGTATAAGGTTTTCCTCCATTGGAGAACAAACTAAGATAATCATCATAAGCAATGCCACTTCCGGCAAGAGTCGCAGTAAGCTGGGAAGAAAAATCACTGCTTACCAAGCCATAAGCCACAATTGGCACAACCAAAAGACCTACTAACATAAGCATCCCCTGGATGAAATCCGTGAGACATACAGCCAAAAAGCCTCCCAAGAAAGTATAGGTTAAAATAACTCCGGCACCGATTGCCAAAGCAACATGATAATCCACATGGAAAACCGAGCTAAATAGTTTTCCTCCGGAAGCCAGTGCAGAGGCCGTATACACTAGGAAGAATATAACGATTACAATGGACGAAATGCATAAAAGAATCCGTCTCTTGTCATGATAACGATTTTCAAGAAATTCCGGCAATGTCAAGGAATTGTTGGCGATAATGGTATATCGTCGAAGGCGCTTGGAGATGAAGAGCCAGTTGGCAATGGTTCCAAGCAAAAGGCCGATGGCAATCCAGGCCTGACCGGTTCCCAGGGCATAAATCGAACCCGGCAGTCCCATTAAGAGCCATCCGCTCATGTCCGATGCCTGAGCCGACAATGCGGCAACCCAGCCATTTAATCCCCGTCCACCGAGAAAATAATCTTCCGTACTATTGGTCTTCTTCATGGAAAAAATTCCGATTACAATCAGAATAAGAAGATATACTACGAATGCGGCAAGAATAATAATTGATGATGTCGACATAAAAAAACTCCTTTGTAAATTATAGTATGATGTCAAGGTCAAAAGACTAACCTTATTGTTATATAAGTGACTGCTTCGCAGTCCTGATACAGAATTAGAAACGTATGCTTACGTGTAAACACGAAACATTCGTTTCTAATTCTGTATCGGCTGTGAATAGTAACTTATATTATTCTACCATATTTTTTCATTTTATGCTATACTAAAAATATATAAAGCCAAGGTCAAAAGGTCTACGGAGCAATTCGCAGACATCTGTTGGAGAAAACTATTGAGGAAAATAAAGGAGGTTTACCATGGAGCGATTTGTAGATTTGATTCAAGATAAGAAAAATGGAAAAGAACTGTCCGACGAGACGATAAGGGAAATGATTGCATCTTTTACCAAAGGCGAGATTCCGGATTATCAAATGTCTGCCATGCTGATGGCTATTTGCTTTACCGGACTAAATGACCGGGAATTAACCACCATGACGCTGGCTATGCGGGATTCCGGCAAAGTAAACGATTTGTCTGCCATCCGGGGAATCAAGGTGGACAAACACAGCACCGGTGGGGTAGGTGACAAAACAACGCTGATTATCGGCCCCATCGCCGCTTCCTGCGGCATTCCCATTGCCAAAATGAGTGGCCGTGGTCTGGGATTTACCGGAGGAACCATTGACAAACTGGAATCGATTCCCGGGTTTCATACCGATTTATCCACTGCCGATTTTTACGATGCCGTGAAGGAAATCGGCATCTGCGTCAATGGACAGACGGAAGACCTGGCCCCTGCGGACAAAAAAATATATGCCCTCCGGGATGCCACGGCAACAGTGGAAAGTATCCCCCTCATCGCCTCTTCTGTTATGAGCAAAAAACTGGCTTCAGGAAGCGACTGTATTGTCCTGGATGTCACTACCGGCAACGGTGCTTTTATGAAAGATTATGACCAGGCTCTAGCCCTTGCCAAGAAAATGGTAACCATCGGCCACCATGCCGGCAAAAAAACCATTGCCATCCTTACTTCCATGGAAGAACCTCTTGGCTATGCCATTGGCAACAATCTGGAAGTAAAAGAAGCCATTCAGGCCCTTCACGGCCAGGGACCGGAGGATCTCATGACGGTTTGTTACACTCTTGCCGCCCATATGATATCCCTCGGAAAAGACATTTCTTTTGAGGAAGCAAAGGCAGAAGCCATGGAAAGTGTAAGAAGCGGCAAAGCCTTTGAAACCTTTACGGCCATGGTTCAAAAACAAGGTGGGGACGTTTCTTATATCCTGCATCCGGAATCTTTTCCGGTTTCTCCTATTCAGGCGGATATCACTGCCTCCCGTTCCGGATATGTGGCACATATTGACACAGAGGGTGTTGGTATTGCCGCCGGCATTTTAGGAGCCGGACGCAGCAAAAAAGAGGATGATATCGATCCTTGTGCCGGTATCATCCTCCATAAAAAACTTGGTCAATATGTACAGCAGGGCGAATCCCTTGCTACCTTGTATACTTCCAAAGAAACCCTTCTTTCTCCGGGTATCCATCATTTGGAACGCTGTTTTGAAATCTCCGAAACACCGAGCAAAATACCAGCATTGATTGGAGACTGTATTACCATTTAAAGGTATCTGCCAATTGTTTCAAACCGGCGAAATTCTCACCTGTAGAATCAGACAATTCATGAATGTCGAAGGAATTGCTTGCCATTTCATTGGTATCCTTTGCAATGGCTGCACTTCCTTTGGCACCCACATCACTTTTCGTGGTGATATCCCGAATTGTTGCATTCATTTGGTTCAAACTGTTCAAAATCTGGTCTGAACTCGCACTCAGATTTTCCACCAGACCATTGACATATTCGGCATCCTGCTTGTAGTGGTCGCCGGTTTCCACCAGGTCACTGTAAGCAGTCATAACAGAGGTATTGATAAACTCAAGTATAATTTCCGAACACTCAATCAAACTGGTAACAGAGTCCGTCACCGTAGCTGCCACATCTTGGATTTTCTCTACTGCTTCGGAAGATGCTTCTGACAAGTCCGTAATTTCCATGGCAACAACCGCAAATCCCTGACCACTCTCTCCGGCTCTTGCCGCCTCGATGGAAGCATTGATCGCTAGCAAATTGGTTTGATTGGTAATAGTTCGAATGGTTTCTGTCAGCACCTGAATTTGCTGAATATTTTTAGATGCCTGTATGGCCTCTTCCATCCGGGCTTTATTTCCCTTCAAAATGCGATTGGCACTGCTTCTGGATTCTTTGGCATTTTCCTGTAGTTCCAGAGCTCTTGCACGGATTTTGTCCGCCTCTTGGGCACCCTCCTGCGCCTGCTTGGCAACATCTTTCATTACCACTTCAATTTCATCCGTGGATGCATCCAATTCGTGCATGGCTTCTGCTGTCTCCACCAAACCGGCAGAAACCTGCTCTGTGGCAGCAGACATTCCTTCTAATTTTTCTGACAATGTATCCACACGCTGGGATGTCTCCATGACATTTTTATCCATCCCGGAAACCACCTGTTTCAGCGTACTCACAATTTCCTTAAAAGATGAAACTAAGGCTTCCGATGCACGGGAAAGTTCTCCAACTTCGTCTTTAGCAGAAAGCATTTTGCCTGACATCTCATAGGACAAATCATGATTTGACATCGCTGTCAGCTGCTCTTTTAAGGCTTTTATGCGTTTTGACATAGCCGAACTGAATACTACCGCCAAAACAGCTCCCACCGCCAGAGACAAAAGAACCACAATGCCAAAGGTAATCCATGCCCCCGCGGGTACTTTTTTACCAAAACCGAGATAGAGTGCCAAAAATGCCACAATTCCTTCAAAAAGAACGGTTCCGCACACGATCCCTATCATTTTTTCTCTAAGTTTCATCCTGTAACCTCCTTAACGACCTAATCCTAGTATCATGATAGCATATTTGCGCCCCCTTCGCAACTCTTTTACTTTCCTTTTCCTTCGCCAATTTCATCATAATATTCATACAATTTTTGAACCCCATTTTCCAAAATGTAATAATGTCGGATATAGGGAATCAATAAAACAAAAAACATCAGGCAAAGCAAAAGCACCACCCATTCCGGAATCAATAGACTGGCAATGATGGACATGACTGCCAGAAGGGCGAAAAGCACAGTGACAATCAAATGAATCAGGCGCTCATGCTGAAAAAAACCGATTTGCACCAGCATCTGCGCCAAAAAATCTGCTTTTTCCCCCTCTATCGCTCGCTTTCCCTCTGCCACTTCCCCATAATATGCCAAATATTTTTTCAATCGTTTTTCCATGATCCTAACCTCCTTGGTATCTGTTTATCGTCGTTTCATCAGATGATAATCATAGGACTCTCATATTCATTTTTCTGAACAATCCCCTTTTTCTGGCTCAAAGTCATGCGATAAATATCCGCTGCAAAGATGTCTTGGGACAATTTTTCTTTCGCCGCCAGTTCCAGATTTTCTTTCTCCTTTGCCAGACGTCCCAACACCTGGGTTTGTGCCTCGCCAAGAGGCAGCCTGACCGCATCCTTTCGTCTGCCGAGCAATCGCAGATAAGGCATCCTTTCTTCCCGGGGAGCCTCTTTGATTTCAAAGAGAATTTGAAACATTCCCCGCTTAATCCTGGACATGGTAATGTTTTTCGTCTTACATCCATGGATAAACTGCTGGTAAGAGGATGCCCTGGACACCTCTCTCTCAAAGACTTTGGCAAGTTCCGGAGAAATATCCTTGTACTGGGTAAGTTCCCGGTTCCGCATGCGTATCGTCAACGCAAGCAGAGGCCAAAAGTCCTCGGTTTTCATATAATAATCTGCCTGTTTCCAGATTTCAAGAGCTTCCTTTGGCATTCCCGGCAAGTGTTCCAGCCCTCCGGACAGTCGGGAACGAATTGCCGTTGCCGACATATATTCTCTTTCCTTCTCATTAGAAGCTTCCACTTGATGATACCCCATACCTTCCCGCAAAATAGGTACGATTTTCATCGGGGATGACAATTCCCATAAAGCCTGTATATATTCTGTCGCCAAAATATTTCCCGGTTGAAACAGTTGCCGACATTCTTCTTCGCTCCAGCCCGTCTTTTCCTGCAAATAACGCTGCCTTGCCACCGGAAACGAATTTCCTTCTCGCAAAAAAGCTTGAACCCTCTGATTTTCCTCCGGTTTTCTTTGGCAATTCCAAAAGATTTCTGCCATACTCTGCAAATTTTCACCCGGGCTCTCACAGCCAAAACAGAGGGCATCCACGCAGCCAAGACTATGCAAAGCCAACACTCCACCATAGGCAAAATCCGCCGCACTAGAAAGCCCATAACGAACCGGCAGTTCAAAGACATAATCGGCGCCGCCCAAGAGAGCCATTTTCGCCCGAAGATATTTGTCCGTCACCGCACATTCGCCCCGCTGTACAAAATTTCCATTCATAATAACGACAATGACATCTGCCCCGGTACGCTGTCTTGCCAGTCGGATGTGATGACGATGTCCATTATGAAACGGATTATATTCACTAATAATCCCTGTAACCTTCATTTTTTTGCTCCTATTTTTCAAAAAATAGATTTACAAATTCTTTCTTTTATGATACCATTGTAATTCCAAATAAGCAACCTTCTCTTCCGAAGAAAAATTTGGAAAGAAGGGATATCTATGTTTCATAAATATACAACAAAAGTCATTGCCTTACTGGCAATTCTGACACTCCTTTGCACCTGCGGATTTACCGGCAGACCATGTTATGTTCCTGCCAGCCTATCCGCCGCTGTAAAGAAAACTCCCCGTTTTATCGTTTTGACGCGATATCATAAGGAATTAAATATTGGCGATGAATGTTCCGTCATTGCCGTTTGTTCTGACGGAAGCATTCCTACCTGGAAAAGCAGTAATTCCAAAGTGGCTACGGTCAGTTCTTTCGGAAAAATAACTGCCAAAAAAGCCGGAACCGCCAATATCACCGCAAGAGTCAGCGGCGCATCCGCCTCTTGCAAAGTGGTTGTAAAAAAGACAACCATCTCCCTTTCAAAAACTTCTGTAGTGCTTGAAAAAGGAGCAACTCATCAATTATCTGCCAGAGTATCAACTTCTGCAGAACTCACCTGGCATTCGAAAAAATCCAGTATCGCAACCATCAATTCCAAAGGACTTCTATGTGGAGAGAAACCTGGAACCACCTATGTTTATGCCGTTGCAGACGGAACCAAAGTGTCCTGCAAAGTCAAGGTAAAAAAGCCGGACATTGTGCTAAATCACACTTCCGTGACATTGCGCACCGGAACCCAGTGCCGACTCCGGGCAAAAACTTCCTCCGGGCAGGAAGTCAGCTGGAAATCCAGCAAAAGCAGCATTGCCGATATAGACAGCGACGGTGTGGTCTATGCTGCCAAAAAGGGAACCACTCGTATCTGTGCCTCCCTGGATGGAACACGAAAATATTGTACCATCCGCGTAACAGAGAAGTAGTGCGTTGACAAGAACATAAGGTTGAGAAGGCTTGCTTATTTGGTTCTATTTTTTCTTTTATTTTCATATTCCTATATAGAAAATTATTTTGGAATCAGTGGGGAAATATATGTCAAAACAAACCTTTTACACCTATCCTTCCATGGAGAAACAGTTGAAATTATGGACAACTCAATATTCGGCGGATTATTTTCGGCTGGAATCCATCGGGCGGACATGTGCCAAACGGCATCTTTATGTATGTCATCTGGGGCCGGCAGATGCCTCCCGCCAACTGGTGATTACCGCTTCTATCCATGGTCGCGAATATATCAATACCACCCTTCTGATGGATATGCTGTCCTACTTTCTTCCCCGATACAATCACCGGGAATTTCCGGACAGTCCCTGCTATCGCGATTTGTGGCGGGATATCTGCCTCCAGTTCATTCCCATGGCAAATCCGGATGGCGTCTCCATCAGCCAAAATACCTCTGCCAAAAAATGGAAGGAAAACGGTGCCGGCGTGGACCTCAATCGCAATTTCCCCTGTGGATTCGGTCTGTCCAAAGATAAAAAGAAACATAATCCGGGAAAATCTGCCGGCGACCAGCCGGAAACTGCCCACCTTATGAATTATATTTCCCGGCTTACCAACCCTCTTTTCATAATCCATTATCATTCCCAAGGGAATCTGATTTATTTTGACTACCACGTAACCGGGGCTTTGCGAAACCAAATCGTAAAGATTGCTTCCATCGCCCATAGCACCACCGGTTATCCTTTGATGGAAGCAGTGGGGAAAAATGCCGCAAGCACACTTCCCGGCGGTGGTTTTGGCGACTGGTGTGTCTACGAAAAAAAGATACCTTCCATCACCATCGAAACCGGACGTTTCACCACGCCTGTTCCCAAATGGCAATACAAAGGTATCTATCATAAAAATTTATTTTTGCTTCCAAATCTTCTTGCCGGTCTTTTGTAATTTATCTTCGATTTCAAGATAAATATCATATTGATCCGACGGCAGCACGTCCATCCACATGGCGATATAGTAAACCGCATTTTCAAAGGTTTTCATGGTCTGATAGGTATCACCAAAGTCCACATACCAGACATTTTCCTTCCCACAAAAGATGACTTTCTGAATCAAATGATCCACTTCCCGCACATACAATACATCTTCTCTTCTGCGATAGCAGATGGAAGCATGATTGACACTTGGCGCCTGTTCAAATTCCCATCTTTCACACATTTCCTTCGGTGCAAGTACCGGGCGCTTCAAATCTCCAAGAAGATAATCCGTATTTTGAACCAATGCCTTGGAAAGGGAAGTCATATCCGGACAAAATTCATGAGCACGGAAAAATCCTGGCTTAACATAATACTCACTCAATACCTCTTCCGTGTCAAAATCCACCTCTCGAATGAGACCAAGATTTTCGTCTATTTCCGGAACCAGAAAACCAGCCATGATATATACTCTTCGTTCTTCTTCTGCAAAGATAGCATTGGAGCGGATTTTGGACTTGGGACATGGAATCCGTTTGAACAATTTTACCGTCTTTTCCTTTTCATTGATTTCGTAAAAACTGATATAACTTTGTTTATCTTTATCGAAAAATTTCACTTTACGGCGTTTATGCCAATGATTATCAAATACCATGATATAGCGGATGTCTTCTTCCGGCTGAGACACCGGATTGACTTCAAATACCGCATGCTGCTGATAGAACCATGGCACATCCCCAATGGGCTTCAGCAATTTGTCAACCATGGGGGTTCCCTCCCAGAATCTGGGGTCTGCCATCAACCACTTCATTTCGTTGGTACTCCAGTCAAATTTAGCCACGGAATGAATATTTCGCATGGACACTAGCATGGAATCCTGCTCCTCATCGTAGGAAGCGGAGTTGATATGTGCCCAGTCCATCATATCCTGGTAGGTTTCATCAAAGACATCTTCCAATTTCAGGGTGTGCAAAATTTTTCCCGTCGTGCGGTCAATCTCCAGCACAAGGTCCTCTGAGTGCCCTTCCAGGCTGTTTCCCGCCGTCAGCAAATTGCCGTCCGGGGTCTTTTCCTCAACAGTGTGATGGGCTCCGTTTTCCACAAAATAGGTTCGCCCCACCCGCCCCAGAAAGTCCATATCATACATCTGGATAGAATGGGGATTGGTAAAGGAAGGTGCCGAAATATCCTGTTCCATAAAAAGGAAACGCCCCTTTGACAGTGGAAAAATTCCATAGCCCTTTGGCTTTCTTCGCAAATAATATCGTATTTTCCCTTCCCGGTCAAAGACACAGGGACGGATATCGATGCCACCTGCCACCAGTATGTTCTGGAACGCTGACTTCTTATTCATTTTTGAAACTGTAATGACATCTTTTAAATCCTCCGGCAGAGGGTCCGTTTTCAGCATAAATGTCCTAGTATCACAGACCATTTCCTGCTCATCCAGCAATTCCAATCTGACTTTGGTCTCCCGCCCCGGATATAAGCCCAGCAAAGGAATCCGATGACGTTTTTGAGAGGGATATTCATAGACAAAATTCGTCTCCTCAATATCTCCGAAAACCGTGGCCCGAACCCGATAATCCGTAATGGTGGAAAACATCACAAGAGCTGTCAGCGGAGCCTCATTATAAGGGTCTATCACTGCCAGCATATTTTTAAATGTATATTTATCACTTCGAAGCTTCAACTCCAAAAACCAGTCCTTGGACTGCGAAGTTAACGAATACATTTTTTCTTCCCGAATATTGCCTCGGTATGCATTTTTCTCCTTCCGTCCAAAGAGCCCCTCGTACTCAAGAGCCCCATGCTCCACCCACTCCTTCGGACGAAGGGTAATGGTACCACCCTCTCCGTGAATCACCGTTTTACGGTTGGCATTTTTTTGAATCTGCCATTTCGCTTTTCGCGCTTTTACTTCTTCTTTCAAGCGATTGGATATTCTCATTTTCTCACCTACATCATAATGTAATCAAAAATTTGTTTTGCACATTCTCTTGGAGAATATTTTTTGGTATCTAACACAATTTCCGAATTTTCCGGCTCTTCATACCCCGAATCTTTTCCCGTGAAATTCTTGATATCTTTCTTGTATAATCCCTTGGGGTCACGCTCCATACACGTTTCCAAATCCGTATTTACATAGACCTCCACAAAATTTCCTTCTCCCACTCGCTCTCTTGCCTTTCGGCGCATCTGGCGAAAGGGGGAAATAAAAGAAACCAGGGTAATGATTCCGGCATCCTGAAAAAGAGCGGCAATCTCACTGATTCGGCGGATGTTTTCGTTGCGGTCTTCGTCCGAAAAACCAAGATCCGAATTGATGCCACAGCGGATATTGTCTCCATCCAACAGATAAACTGCCTTTCCTTCTTCATTTAACATTTTTTCCAATTCTATGGCAATGGTGGACTTTCCGGAACCGGACAATCCCGTGAACCAGATTACTTTCCCCCGTTGCCCCAAAATCTGACAGCGTTCCTCGTATGACACCTTATTTTGCTGCCAGACTACATTTTCATTTTTCTTGTTATTCACTTGACCTACTCCATTCTGTAAAAGGACTTTGGGGCCAAACGCCCTTTGACTTTTGGACCCTGGACGGATACCTTTTGACTTTTGGACCCTGGTATCCTTATATGTTACAACTATGTTACAATTTTGTCAATTTTTTTCTTCTGCGTTTTCTTCTGTGACTTCGCCGGTAGACCGATGGTGGGCCAGGGGATATATGACACCATCACTCATGACAACACGCCCCAGGTATTCCAAGTCACTGAAACTATAATAGACGTTTACCTCACTAACCGGGTATTCTTTCGTGTCATATTTTTTCGCATACTGGCTTATTTTTTGTCTTGCCACAAAGGGGTACAATGGATTGCGAAACAGAAAAATACCACTTCCCAAAGTAAGGATGATACCCATTCCCAGACACAGAATTCGCAATGTAATATTGCGCTCTTTCTGCAAAAAAATGGAAGCCACAAGACCACCTAATATACCTAGCAGAAGAAAGGCCAGGACGGCCGGAAGGATTTGTAATATGATTGCTACTTTTGACATTTCTACATACCCTAATGTGTCCTGAGGGCTTTGAATCCATTGAAATACCAAAGACATAAGTGCCGTGGTTGCCAAGGTCAAAAATCCCCATTTTTTCAGGAAAAAACCGGCAAGAAATCCAATGATGGGAAGGACTACCACCGCCTGAGGGAAATCATGATACATAAAAAACTGCATATATTCCCACATCCCTGCCACCGAAAGAAATACTACCAACAAAACATTTTTTATTTTCTTAAATCGTTCTTTCACTTTCTCTATCCTTTCCTTGGTTTGTTATCTCAAGAATTTTTTCATGTATTTATCTTACATGATTTCCTATTATACACTATAAAATACCACTTAGGCAAGAGAAAAGAAACTTACAATCCCACCAGCAAAACCGATGCCACGATTCCCACCAGGGTGGCAAAGAGAGCCCCTGCAAGAGTATAGCGTGTTTTGGTTACTTTTGCCGTCATAAAATACACGCTCATGGTATAAAAAATCGTCTCCGAACAGCTCATCAGTACGGAAGCCAAGATTCCCAAACGACTGTCGGTGCCAAATTGCTTATATATATCCAAAAGAAGGCTGGTAGCTGCCGAAGAAGAAAACATTTTTACCGTAACAAGAGGAACCAGTTCCGAGGGAAAATGAAACCGACTGGTCAAGGGAGCTATCCAGGTTGCCACATCCTCCAGTGCACCGGATTCCCGCAGCACACCAATCGCTATCATCAAGCCAATCAAAGTGGGTAGAATTTTATAAACTGTCCGAAAGCCATCTACGGCACCTTCGATAAAAGCATCAAAAATATCCACTTTTTGCAACAGTCCATAACCTGTCACAAGAATCAACACAAGAGGTATCATACTATCTGACAGATAATATAAGAATCTCATTTTACTTCTCCTCTCTCTGCTATTTTTCTGGCAGCCAGAGAAAAGAGAATTCCCGCCGCCGTGGAAATCAACGTGGCCACGAGCCCCATTCCCAAAATACATGTAGGAGAAACCGACCCATATTGGCTGCGATAGGCAATAATATTTACCGGGATAAGCTGAAGGGAAGAGATATTGAGAATTAAAAAGGTGCACATATCGGTGCTTGCCACAAAACTTTTCTCTTTTCCCTTCTGCTGGATATTCAACTCCCGAAGTGCTTCCATGGCCTTGAGTCCATAGGGGGTGGCAGCCCAGCCAAGTCCCAGCACATTGGCAATGATATTGGCGGCCATATACTCATTTGCCACATGATCCCTGGGCACATTGGGAAAGAGAAGATGCAACACCGGTCTCAGAGCTTTTGTCATTCCATTGATAATCCCGGCCTTTTTGGCAACATTCATAATTCCGGTCCACATGGACATGACTCCCAGCATGGTGATACAAAGCATAACCGCTTCTTTGGAAGAATCGATGGAGGCCGTCCCCACATCTCCCATTTTTCCCCGAAAGGCAGCTACCACGATGCCAATGACAATCATGGCTCCCCATAATTTATTTAACATAATTCATACCTCAAAGGACATTTCTATATTTTATGAAAAAGGGTACCAATTATGTGTATCAAAGGATACCAAAACATACGGTTCCTGAGCAACGTAAAAAAGGAAAATAAAATGATACGTTTTGTTTGCATTTTTCTTTAAAATATGATATTCTTTATATAATTACAACATACATATAGGTATATTACTATATTAAATAAAATATTATATATAAGGAGGGGCAATTATGAAAATAAAACGCTTATTATTTATATGTGCTATAAGCATTTTTGCCGCAGCACTTCTTGTAGGATGTTCCTCAGATAGTACTGAAAACACATCAACAGATACAACAGCAACGGACACAGCATCCTCAAGCGATTCAAATACCAATGATTCTACCGATACCAAAGACGACAGCAATGATGATAAAGAGGACGG
>JALEKC010000093.1 GCA_022769325.1 Eubacterium sp.
CCGACATCCGTTACCAAGGAGCAGAAGAAACTGTTGCAGCAGTTGGAAGAGACATTCGAAGGTAAACCAAGTAAGAAATTGAAAAGAAAATAAAGGAAGAAATGAGAGAAGCGTCGGTTAAGTTTTAGCCGGCGCTTTTCAAATTTTCATTTTTCTCTTTACAGAAGTGTTGGAAAGTGATATGATAGGTATACTATATGTTGTGGCTAGAAAAAAACAAAACACTATATATTTGCAGATATCAGGGGCAAAAGACGTTAGTCCCCTGAGAACTGTTGCGATAAAAGGAAACCACCAACGTGCAACAGAAAGAAAAGATAGGAGATGACAAGCACAGATGGGTAGTGTATGGGTAATAAAGCGAAATGGTGAAGAAGTTGAGTTTGATGCGGAAAAGATCAGCAATGCGATTCAAAAGGCAAATCAAGAGGTAGAAGAGAGTAAGCAGCTGACACTTTTGCAGGTGGCAGATGTGACAAGACGGGTGGTGGATAAAATTGAAATTTCTTCCCATGCAGTAAATGTGGAGCAGATTCAGGATTTGGTCGAAGTTGAGATTATGAAAGAAGGCGCCTATGAAATTGCGCAAAAATACGTGAGATATCGCTATCAGCGAGAACTGGCACGAAAGGCCAATACCACAGATGCAGAGATTTTGTCTCTGATCGAGTGTAATAACGAAGAAGTAAATCAGGAAAATTCAAACAAAGATGCCAGTATCAATTCCACCCAGAGAGATTATATGGCAGGACAAGTGAGTAAGGATTTGACCATGCGTCTGCTTTTGCCAAAAGAAATTGTGGATGCACACAATGAGGGAATCATTCATTTTCACGACTCCGATTATTATGCACAAAAAGAACATAACTGCGATCTGATCAATCTCGAAGATATGCTTCAAAACGGAACGGTCATCAGCGAGACAATGATTGAAAAACCGCATTCTTTTTATACCGCCTGCAATGTGACGACCCAGATTGTGGCGCAGGTGGCGAGCAACCAGTACGGAGGTCAGTCATTTTCCCTTGCTCATCTGGCGCCGTTTGTGGACATCAGCCGAAAGAAAATATATAAAGAAGTGGAAACCGAATTTGAGGAAAACGAACTGGAAAAAGACGAAGAAAAGATAAAGAAAATTACGGAAAAGCGGCTGTTAGATGAGATAAAACGAGGAATTCAGACCATTCAGTATCAGTTGATTACCTTGATGACATGCAATGGACAGGCTCCATTTGTAACCATGTTTATGTATCTGGATGAGGTGGAAGGACAGACCCGCTATGATTTATCCCTGTTGATTCGCGAAGTTTTGACACAGCGTATACAGGGAGTGAAAAATGAAAAGGGAGTATGGATTACACCGGCATTTCCCAAACTAATTTACGTATTGGATGAGGATAATATTTACGAAGATTCGCCATACTATGAATTGACGAAGTTGGCGGCAGAATGTACCGCAAAACGTATGGTTCCGGATTATATTTCCGCCAAGGTAATGCGGGAATTAAAACAGGGAGATGTCTATACCTGTATGGGATGCCGTTCTTTTTTGACGGTGGAAGACAGTCAGCGAAATGCCGATGGCAGTCATAAATATTATGGGCGTTTTAACCAGGGAGTAGTCACTATTAATCTGGTGGATGTGGCTTGCTCTTCCTATGGAGATATGGAAAAATTCTGGAAAATTTTAGATGAGAGACTGGAACTTTGTCACCGTGCCTTGCGTTGTCGTCACGAACGTCTTTTGGGGACACTTTCCGATGCGGCACCGATTTTGTGGCAGCATGGTGCCTTGGCGCGATTGAAAAAGGGCGAAACCATTGATAAACTTTTGTATAATGGGTATTCTACGATTTCTTTGGGATACGCGGGCTTATATGAGATGTGTGTCCGCATGACCGGAGAAAGTCATACTACGAAAGAAGGGCATGACTTTGCCTTGGCTGTCATGCAGCGTCTCAATGATAAGTGCGCCCAGTGGAAAGCAGAGGAGAACATCAGCTATTCCGTATATGGCACACCGATGGAATCCACCACTTATAAATTTTCCAAATGTTTGCAAAAGAGATTTGGGCGGATTGAAGGGGTGACCGACAAAAACTACATTACCAATAGTTACCATATTCATGTAACAGAAGAGATCAATGCCTTTGATAAATTGAGCTTTGAATCGGAATTCCAGAAACTGTCGCCGGGAGGAGCTATCAGTTATGTGGAAGTGCCCAATATGCAGCACAATATTCCGGCTGTGCTGGCAGTTATGAATCACATTTACGAAAATATCATGTATGCCGAACTCAATACCAAAAGTGATTTTTGTGAAGCCTGCGGATATGACGGGGAGATTTTGATTCAAAGGGATGAGAAGGGAAAACTGGTATGGGAATGCCCAAATTGTGGAAACCGCGACACCGACACACTCTTTGTTGCCCGCCGCACTTGTGGCTATATCGGAACCCAGTTCTGGAACCAGGGAAGAACCCAGGAAATCAAAGACCGGGTATTA
>JALEKC010000104.1 GCA_022769325.1 Eubacterium sp.
TCCCAAAACAAAAAAGCTCCTATAGGATAATCCTGCATAATACTGTCAAACAATCTTTCTATCTGTGAAGTTCCCCACACATATTCTCTTTGAATTGCTGGAAGAACATATTTATTTACCGAAATATCTTGTATTACTTCAACTATTGTAAGTGGAGATTCATAAGCCATAGAACGCCAAATCCTTTCACATTTTGTATATAAAACCCCTAAATTTTATCATAGCATAACACCCGTGTTTTTTCAACACAAAAAATACCTCGTTTGTGTCAAGTATTCATTGGCAATTCTTTCAGTTTCCCTTTATCTCATAGAATAAATATTTCCATATCATTCCTTTCGCCGTCCCAGATATCGGCGCACTTGATGGCAGTAGTCAAGGTATTTTGTGCCGAATGCGGTGGTCAGATAACGTTCCTCCTGTAAAATCTGCAGATGAAGCATTACGATTGCAAAAACAGTGAACATTCCCGTCAGTAAGTTGCAATACATGAGTAGCACGCCGATATATTGTAAGTAAAATCCCAAGAAAGCCGGATTGCGACTGAAAGCATAAATTCCATTTGTCACAAGTTCCGTCCTGTCTCTATCCGGAATACCGGCCCGCCAACTGTCCCTCATGCAAAGAACGGAAATCAAAAAGAATAAATCTCCCAGTATACCGATACAAAACCCAGTAAAACGGGCGTTTGCAGACAAATGACTCCATCCAAATCCGATGGACAAGAGCTGTGCAGGGATGATGCCCACCGTTGCAATCCCCATTAAGGTTTCAACGGTATGATTTTTTCTTTCCTTTCTGCGCCCGATCTGCATGGTCTGGATACCTCGGTGCTTCTGCCACTGCTGCTTGATAAGATAAATTCCATAAAACACTGCCAAAATAAGTAGTGCCAATATTGGGTAAGGCAAGGATGTTTCCCAAAGTAACTTCATATCTGTCCCTCCATTTAAAAAATATCTGAGTTCGTCATTGTTGAAACGGTCTCAGCCGCTTCGTGCTCCTTTTATTATTTGAGACCGTTACAATTTCAAAGCACGTGTTGCATTTAATACAGCCAGCACCATCACGCCTACATCTGCAAATATGGCAATCCACATATTGGCAATGCCCAAAGCTCCCAGAATCAAACAAATTGCTTTAACCAAAAGAGCAAATACGATATTTTGTTTTACAATACCAAGGGTCTTTAATGATATTTTCATAGCCAGTGAAATTTTTGCCGGATCGTCATCCATCAAAACAATATCTGCTGCTTCAATGGCTGCGTCAGAGCCAAGAGCTCCCATGGCAATGCCAATATCTGCCCGAGTAAGAACCGGAGCATCATTGATGCCGTCACCAACAAAAGCAATCTTCTCTTTATCTCCGTTCTTTTCCAGTAATTTCTCCACTTCTGCCACTTTATCTACCGGAAGGAGCTCGCTCTTCACTACATCCACTCCAATTTTATGCGCTACCTTCTCCGCTGTATTTCTTGCATCTCCTGTCAACATAACGGTCTGTTTTATGCCACACTTTTTCAATTCTAAAATTGCATCGACAGAGGTTGGCTTGATAATATCCGATATGGTAATACAACCGGCATATTGATGATCGATGGCAAGATATACCACCGTTCCTTCCTCCTGTGAATGCATAATCTTTACATCCACTTTTTGCATCATTCTTGCGTTACCGGCATAAATTTCATGGCCATCCACCAGGGCTTTTACACCATGTCCGGCAATCTCTTCAATCCCATGGACACGCTGTAAATTCAGTTCTTTTCCATAGGCTTGCTTTAAACTAACGCTGATAGGATGGCTGGAGCCACTTTCTGCATAAGCTGCGTATTCAATCAGAGAGTCCTTGTCAAATCCGTTTTCCGGAAATATTCCGGTTACTTCAAATACACCTTTTGTCAAAGTCCCGGTTTTATCAAACACCATAGTTCTGGCATCTGCAAGGGCTTCCAGATAATTGGAACCTTTTACCAAAATTCCATTGGAGGAGGCACAGCCAATTCCCCCAAAAAAACTAAGGGGAATGGAAATGACAAGGGCGCAAGGGCAACTGATTACAAGAAATGTCAAAGCTCGCACAATCCATTGCTGCCATGCTGGCGAGAATCCCAACATCAATGAAAATAAAGGTGGTAATATCGCCAATGCCAACGCACTATAACAAACGGCAGGCGTATAATATCTGGCAAATTTGGTAATGAAATTTTCAGAATGAGATTTCTTCATACTGGAATTTTCCACCAAATCCAAAATCTTTGATACCGTAGATTCTCCAAATTCTTTTGTGGTTTGGAGTTTGATTCTACCAGTTAAATTGATGCATCCACTAATCACTTCTTCTCCACATTTTACCTCTCGCGGAATACTTTCTCCTGTCAATGCACTTGTATTTAATGTTGTATTTCCATCAATAATCACACCATCTATCGGCACTTTCTCCCCAGGATTGACAACTATTTCTGTTCCAATTTCTACTTCATCTGGATCCACTTGTTCTAATTTTCCTTCAATGAAAACATTGGCATAATCCGGACGAATATCCATTAGGTCTGAAATGTTTTTTCTGCTTTTTCCAACGGCATAGCTTTGAAACAATTCTCCTATTTGATAAAAAAGCATCACGGCAACACCTTCCCGGAAATCCCCCAGAAGCATAGCACCTACTGTCGCTACTGCCATCAAAAAATTTTCATCGAATACTTGACGATTCACAATCCCTTTCCCGGCTTTTTTCAAAATATCATAGCCGATTATCAAATATGGGATGATATATAGCACCGCTTCTATCCATATATTCGCTTTCAAGACGGAACAAACCATAGAAATACCAATCAATAAAAGGCTGGAAATGATAATTCGATACAATACTTTTTTCTGTTTTTTGGTCATATCAAGGCTCCTTTACAAGTATATTTCACAATCATCTTCAACTTTTTTGCATTTTTTATAAGCTTCCTTCATCACTTCCTCTACATTGGCACCATCTTCAAACTCCACCTTTAATTTCAAAGTCATAAAACTCAAAGAGGCATCTTTGACACCGGATGTACTTTTCACTGCTTCTTCCATTTTTGCTGCACAATTTGCACAGTCCACTTCCACTTTATATATTTTCTTCATAATCTTACCTCCATAAAAGTTATTCTTCTTCAATATGCTCAACGCCCATACTAAGTATGTTCCGCACATGTTCGTCATCCAATGCATAAAAAATGATTTTTCCCTCTCTTCGAAAACGAACAAGTTTGGCATCCTTCAAAATCTTAAGCTGGTGACTCACTGCAGATTGGGACAAATTTAGGATTTGTGCCATGTCACCTACACATAATTCCGTTTCCAATAACGCATGCAAAATGCGAATCCGTGTGGAATCTCCAAATACCTTAAATAGTTCTGCCAAATCATACAGTTCTTCTTCTGCCGGTTGTTTCTCCAACACTCGCTTTACTGCATCCGCATGAACAGCCAAAAAATCACCTGTCAACTCTTTTTCCTCCATGTCCATACTCCTTTCCTCTTATTATCATATGAACACATATTCATATTTACATATATAATTATATTCATATGTTTTGCTTTTGTCAACAAATTTTTTAAAAAAATAAAAAAAGCCGGAAATTCATATTGATTCAAAGTTATCTTAAAGATACGAAATCAATATAAAAATCCGGCCAGTTTAATTTTTTATTGAACTGAAATATTGTCGCCTTTTAAGCCATTGAACGCGCCTGGAATCTTTGCATCCGGATGGGCAATCAGCCATTTATTACGTGCAACCAAAAGTTTATCTTCTTTCACGCCTTCTGGTTTTACTACCAAATCCAAGTTGGTATCTTTAGGAAGAACGACAACACAACGGAAATTAGCTCCGTCCACACTACATGGTGCATAATGAAGTGTCGTAGCATACACGTCAATAACGGTTCCCTTGGGAACTAAAAATGCCTCAATATTTGCTGTATCATATGTATCATCCTCTTCGATATCTTGCTCACTACCAATTAATAGAATCAAATCTGTAGCAGCTACATTAACTTCAGAGGAACGATGATATTCTACCGCATTCAGAAGATGATTATTCCCATTGCAATATCCGATTTGAATCGGAAGTCCGCCATAGAGACTATCTGTAAAATCTTTCATTACCGGCAATGCTTCCAATTCCTTTTCCGATGGAACATAAACGACTGCGTCATCCGGGCAAGGCATCTCCTGCATTTTTTCAATCAATGCATCCACATTATACTCTCCGGTCAATACACGTCCATATTTTTTAAAAGATGCATCGGTTACTTTTTGAATTTGAATACTCATGATTAAAATACCCTCCTATATGATTAAATTTATATTTTTATTATACAATGAACTTGCATTTAACACAAGTTTTTTTACCAGTTCTTGACGATCCATTTTCCTGTCTTGGATAAATCGGATTTGGATATTTTCGTCGTTTTTTTACAAGATGGTTTTAAAAGTGCTGAAGTCTCATTTTTATTGCAAAGGCTCCATGCAATACGTGCAATTTTATATTTTTTTAAAAGCTTCATCCATTTTTTCGCTTCTTTGGTATTGATGGCGCCATTTCCGGATGCGTCACATATGGAAAACTCGCTTACAAAAACCGGCAATTGCTTTTTGTGTGCCACTTCCAGTTTCTTCCGAATCCAATCCCCATGGGTTGCAGCATAAAAATGAAGTGCATACAAGATATTTTTTTCTCCTTTGATAGGATTATTCGCAACTACATCAACATCCTGTGACCATGTAGGCGTCCCCACTATAATTAATGCATTCTTGTCATATTTACGAATCAAAGAAATCATACTCTGGGCATATGGCTTAATATCCTTCTCCCACGTTACATTTCCATTGGGTTCATTACATATTTCATAGATTATATTTTTCTGAGAAGCATATTTTTTGGCAAAGTGAGTAAAAAATTCTTTTGCTGCGGACTGATTTGTCTTGGGATTTCCATCAGACAAAATGTGCCAGTCCACAATCACATACATTCCAAGGTCAGTAGCAGCTTTGATTCCCTCTTCCACTTTTCCATACAATGTTTTTTGAAATCCTGCTGCGGGATCGCTATATAATGCCAGACGAATGGTATTGGCTCCCATTTTTTGAAAACTTCGAAAGGCTTCTTTATTTACATACTGCGGAAACCATGCAATTCCATGGGTACTAACTCCGCGAAGAGTTATTTCCTTTCCCTTGGCAGTAACAATTTTCGTGCCTTTTACTTGCAAAGACTGACATTTTTTGGCATAAGCCATATCATTTTTCACGAAAACACTTCCAAGAATTGTAAATACCAGCAAAAAACTCCCTAACAAAAATATTTTTCTTTTCAACATTTTTCTCCTCCAATCATTTTTTCTTTCTTCTTTCATTATAATCGGATTTTACATTTTTTTCAATTCCTTTGGATAACTTCTTGAAGATTTCAACCAAATATTATATACTATAACTATAAGAGAAAATATGAAATAGAGGACGGGAATTCTATGACAACACAACAGATTCAATACATTATTGCAATTACAGAAGAGGGAAGTTTTTCGGCTGCTGCGAAAAAACTTGTGGTTACTCAGCCATCCATCAGCCAATTAGTGAAAAATATGGAATCTTCCATCGGAGCTCCTTTGTTTGATCGTACCACACAGCCCATTAAACTGACTCCTGTTGGTATCGCTTATTATGAAGCAGCGAAAAAAATTGAAAATGTGAATCGGGAATTGCAGAATCGTGTATCTGAAATCAACGATTTACAATTCGGGACATTAACCATTGGAACCTCTCCTTTCCGCGCGGCATGTATGCTCCCCAAAAGCATTGCCTATTTTAAAGAAATGTATCCCGGGATATCTATCAATATCATTTGTGAACCCATTGAGATTTTAAAGCAATATTTACTGGATGGTGATATTGATATATGCATCGAAAATGATGTGTTTCCGCCACAATTATTTACTTCTGAAAGTTTATCAACGGAAACTTTTTATCTTGCGGTCAATCCTTCAAACCCTTGGAATGAAGGAAAGGAAAAACGTGTGCTTTCTGTGGACGATATTATTCATGATAGTGAAAAATTGTATGAAGATTGCGAAATCAGTGTGGCAGAAGCAGAGAAATTACCTTTTATTCTTTTGGATTCCAAAAGTGAATATCAAGATTTTTCTTCTCACATTTTCGAGACAATAAATATGAAACCGGACATCACGCTTCGAGCTTCCAATATTGAGACCAAATTCCATTGGGTAACATCCAACCTTGGTGCCGGATTTATTCCGGATACGTTAATTCGTTTTGGTAATTTCAAAGAACATCCGAATTACTATAAAATTCGTGAGCCAAAGCATTCAAGTCAACTTTTTCAGGAAGAGATTGTTGTAGCATATAACAAGCATCACTTCCTGACAAAAGCGGCCAAAGAATATATCATTGAATTGAAAAAATTGATTGGATTAGGAACCTGGCTAACAACTTGATAGTCTGTCCTCCCAGACACATCCTATTCCCAATTTGATGTCCATTCTTTTTAACGACTCCATAATTTGCTCATTTTGTCCGACTGGCTGAATCCGAATCTGATGCCAGTCGGCTGTTTTTTCGGCTAATAACATTCGTACTACCCGATTGTTCCAGGAAAACTCAGAGTACAGTTCCAGACATTCTCTCTTTTCCCCATCTACCCATATCTCCACCTTAAAATCATTTTTTTCCGGTGTTTGAAAAAAATCAATCATAAGAAGGGAGCAATACTTTTTGATCTCAAAATTTTGTGTTTCATCATATGGAAGATTTTCCAGTTTTTCAAATTGCCATAGTGAGCCGTCAAAACATGGTTCTTGTGGCATGATATAAGCCATATCTTCTTTTTCCTTCCAAGCTTCTTGGAAAAAAAACAAGATATTATCCGCAATAAATTCATGACCTTCTATGCGAGGATGCACATAATCACTGGCATAATCCTCCCAGGCAAATCGCTTCTCTTCTATATTTTTCATAACCACACTTCCGATGTCCAATAAAGGAATATGATAATAATGTGCAATGCGAGTCATGGCTCCTCGGGTACAATGACCATTTTGATTGCAAAATAAAAGCACACAGACATAAATCCCTTTTTCCAGAAGTTGATGAACAAGTCCTTCAAAGGATTCCTGAAGATAATATTGTCCCGGATCGTTTACACTAAAATCCAAAAAGACTAAATCCGGTTTTTTTTCAATCAACTGGTCCACCAAAAACATGGCATTGGCAGAAAAAGTTCCTGACTGACTGGCATTGATAAATTCCGGTGTTTCACTTCCCGGAAAAACCATTTGCCACTTTTGTTCGATTTGGTGCAAATAATTATATCCTTCTTTTACACATTCTCCTTTGGATACCGAAGCTCCAAGCGCAGCTATTTTTTTCTTTTCCCCCATCTTCCCATGGTGTAAAATGTTTTGTATCGGAAGCAGATTTGCTTTTTCATATTGCTCCGGTTGGATATAAATATAGTTTTCTTTCATCTTATAGGTCTCCTTATTTTTTGGTAAAAAATAAGTGGCACTATATCGCTATAGTACCACCAGAAAAAAGTATGAAAAAGGATTATCAAAAATACCTTGCTAGCATTATTTATTTTCTTTAACATATTATAGCACACTATTTTTAAAAAGACAAATTAGAATTTCTTATAAACACTATAACTTTTGTGTTATATGTATATTTTTTACAAATTCTTTATCTCCCCCGAGTTTATTGACATTGGGATATTATCTACCTCCAGCCATATTGTTGAATCTGTTGGATTATAAACTTTTTTCCCATTTGCTGAAAAAATTAATTTTTGAAATTTTTTATGATAATCGCAGATTTCTCCGTTGGTAGCATACCAAATATCCGGATGATTTGCCACTTTTTGAAATAAATCATCCACAATGTGCCAATTGTTTTCCCGGTCAAATTCAAACGTATGTCCCCATACATAAAACATAAGTGAATCGTCCTCTGCCGTTGCATTTAAAAATTGTTCGGTCAGATCCATCAACTTTGGATCGGCATGATGACATGTGGGATTGAGTACAAGCCAATTATCCGGTAAATAAAAATGATAGGTGCTCTGTACGGTTCTTGCAAAGCTGATTCCGGCCTCTTCCAAAATCTGAATCATTTTCTCGTTGTATAAACCATAGGGATAGGCATACCCGGTAACCAGTCGTTGATACATTTCCTCAAGCATTTTTCGGCAGGCAACAATATCATCCATCAATTGAACGGTGGGCAACGAGGTTGATTTTTGGTGATCAAATCCATGATTTGCCACTTCCACCAAGGGGTTATCGTAAATTGACAAAGCCTTTTCCTGAGTTACATTGATATAAGTCTCGTCTTCCGGAATTCCATCTTCCTCTTTGGAAAACCAGCCGGGAATGATATTAAATGTTCCCTTGATATTGTATTCTTCCATCTTATGAATCAATCTCTCATCCTGTGTAATATTATCATCATAACTGATAGTAAATGCTTTTTTCTTTCCCTCTGGGAATCTCATATAACACTGCTTCATTGTAGCAACTCCTCCAAATTCGTTTTTTCTCTTTATTATTGTAACAAATCATTTCTTTTCACGCAATGATTTTGTGGCATCTAAAAAAGCACCCTGGTTCATATAGATAAACAAAGACTTGGCAAAAGTATAATGTTCCACTGCTTCCCAGTCGTTATCATCTAAGATTACATTTTTTTCCGCATCCAACATGATCTGGTTTCCTTCATTCCCATCTTCTTTTTTACATTGCATGACATAAGGACACAACGTCACTTTTACATCTGCATTCTTCGCTTCACGGATTCTTTTTATCTGAGGATTTAGTGTTTCTATAAACGATTGCATTTCCTCGCTATCGACCTCTTGGCACTCCTCTAGATAGTAGGTCTCTTTTCCCTGCAAATATAATTGAAACCGTTCATCACTGGCATCATTTTCCATTATCTTGTAATCCGCCGCTTTTCCTCTTACATCGCGAATTGCATCATGGTATGCATAAGAAATCGTTTGCATGATATTATGTTCTTCTCGATACATACTTTCATATAGGGCATCAAAAACACTACTTAAAATACAATAGCTCATTTGATCCAATTTTTCTTTCGGTGTATATTTCATAAAAAAATGAATTCGGTTTCGCCACATATAATAATTGATAAATGTATTGGCTGGTCTGGTATTGGAGCCCATTTTATGTAAAACCACACTATCACGAATTGTCACAACTTTATACCCTGCCAATTTGAACCGATAACACCATTCCATATCATCCCAATAGATAAAATTATCCTCCGGCATAATTCCGATGTCCGTTTCTTTGATAAATTGCGTGCGAAGCATAACACTGCAAGTGGCTACGGTATCACATTCATTTACCTCCGGAATATTTCCGTCATCTAAATAATCAGCATAATGAGTAATTGCGGTAAAATGCTGAAAATCTAAATCTAAACCATATTGCTGTACATATTCCGGATAGTCTATATGATAGACAATGGAGCCGCATACTCCCGTATCCGGATGTTTGTCCAGATAATCGGCCAATGCTCCAATGGCATTTTCGTCCACCAAAATATCATTATCTAAACAGCATAAATATTCATATCCCTCTTCTAACACTTTACGGATTCCCAGATTAAATCCGCCGGAACCACCTAAATTTTCAGGATTTGTCAATATTCTTACCCGATCTTTGTATTGCTCCTGAATGGCTTCTACCGAGCCATCGGTGGAAGCATTGTCCGCAACATATAAATCAAAGTCCTGATTTTTGGATTCCAATACACTTTGAATACAATTTAAAACATAATCTTTTTTATTATAATTACAAATCACAATTCCTATTTTTTTCATCCATTTTCCCCTTTATGCTAAAAAATTTCTCCCACCAATCTCAAAATCGGTGGGAGAAATCTGACAATTATGACAATTTTATTTATTTAATTGTGCTTTCAACTGCTCTGTCAAAAGTGGAACAATTTTATTCAAATCGCCAACAATACCATAATCTGCCACATCAAAGATTGGTGCATCTTCATCTTTGTTAATCGCAATGATAATGTCTGATTCTTCCATACCGGCAGTATGCTGAATAGCTCCGGAAATACCAATCGCAAAATAAACATTTGGACGAACAGTTTTTCCAGTCTGACCAACCTGACGGTCAACAGGAAGCCATTCATTTTCAACAACGGCACGGGAACAACTTACGGTTCCACCAATTACTTCTGCCAAATCTTCCAAAAGTTTGAAATTTTCCTTGGAACCAACACCACGACCACCGGAAACAAGAATTTTTGCATCCATGATATCAACGGTATCTGTAACAGATTTTACAACATCCAAGATTTCAACATATTTGTCATTTGGCGCAAAACCAGGATTGTAATTGATTACTTCTGCTTTCGCACCAGCTTTTGGCTCAAGCTTCTGCATAACTCCAGGACGAACGGTAGCCATCTGAGGACGGTTATCCGGACAAGCAATGGTAGCAATGGTATTACCACCAAATGCAGGACGAGTCATAAGAAGCTGATTGTGCTTCTGCTCACTTTCTTTTCCAGGTACCGCATTGATTGGGAAATCTCCAATTTCAAGTACCGTACAGTCAGCGGTCAAACCGGTCTTAACACGTGCGGAAACACGAGGACCAAGATCACGTCCGATAGCAGTAGCTCCTACCAACATAATGTCAGGTTTGTACTCATTGATTACAGAAGCAAGTGCATGGGTATATGGCTCGGTACGATAATCTTTCAATTCAGGATCATCTACAACGATAACCTTATCTGCACCATATTCAGCAAGTGTGTCAACCAGACCGGAAACTCCGGAACCAATCAAAACTGCTGTAACTTCTGTATTAAGGTCTTTTGCAAGTTCATTTGCTTTTCCAAGCAGCTCCAATGCGATACTGCTGATTTCATTGTCTACCTGCTGAGCATAGACAAATACACCTTTATATTCTTCTAAATTCATTTTTATGGATCCTCCTTGTTTTCGCTTAGATTACATGTTTCTCCAGCAACTTCTCAACGATATAAGATGCTGCTGCATTTGCATCCTCAGGAGTTACTTTTTCTCCAGCGCCTTTACGTACTTTATCCGAAGCTTTTGCGATTTTTGTTGGAGATCCTTTCAAACCAAGATCCGAATCATCTACATCTTTGAGGTCTGCTCTTCCCCAAACGGTAATCTCTTTTTCATAAGCATCGAAGATTCCACCTGGTGTCATATAACGTGGCTCATTCAATTCTGAAAGAGCGGTGATAAGACAAGGCATTTTTGCTTTCAATACGTGTGTTCTGTCATCATACAAACGTTCAACAACAACAGAATCGCCCTCAATCTTAATATCTTTTGCATAAGAAATAACTGGGATATCAAGATGTTCGGAAATCTGTGGTCCAACCTGTGCGGTATCACCATCGATAGCCTGACGTCCTGTAATAATCAAATCGTAATCGATATTTCTAAGTGCACCGGCAATTGTTGTAGAAGTAGCCCATGTATCTGCTCCTCCCAACACTCTGTCAGTAACAAGAATACCATTGTCAGCTCCCATAGCCATAGCTTCACGAAGAACCTCTTCTGCCTTTGGAAGTCCCATGGTAAGAACGGTTACTTCTGCACCATTCTGCTCTTTGATGCGAAGTGCTGCTTCCAAACCTGCTTTATCATCCGGGTTCATAATTGTAAGCATTGCACCACGGTCAAGTGTACCATCCGGATTAAATTTTACTCCACCTTTTGTATCAGGTACCTGTTTAATACATACTACTATTTTCACGATATGAACCTCCTTATTTCAACAAGTT
>JALEKC010000121.1 GCA_022769325.1 Eubacterium sp.
AGAGAGACAGGAGGATATAGCAAAGGAAGTGATACGGCTTCATGTGGTTGCCAACAGCGATTTGGAAATCGATCAAAAATTAAAATTGGAAGTGAAGGAAGAAATTGTAACTATGCTGCGACAGAAAATGCAAGATGATACGTCCGTTGTGGAAGCGCAGGTCACTTTGCGGCAGCAGATTCCGGAGATAGAAGAATTGGCAGAAAATTACATAAAAAAGAAAGGGTATTCCTATTCGGTAAAGGCAACGCTGGAGAATTGCTATTTTCCCATCAAGGAATATGGTGATATGGTGTTTCCGGCAGGGTATTATAATGCACTGAATGTGCGAATTGGCCAGGCATCCGGAAAGAACTGGTGGTGTGTTTTATATCCTACCTTATGTTTTGTGGACAGTACCTACCAGACGGTACCAGAGGAATCCAAGGCCAAATTGAAAGAAAATCTTACGGAGGAGGAATATGATATGCTCCTCGAAGGAGGAGATAAAGTGGAATATGGATTTTGGTTTTTCGAACTTTTTCATTAAGAAAAAACCAAAACAACCGAAATATATAATACCAGGGTCTCAAAGTCAAATACCTTCATGCATGCTTGAGGAGGCACTCACAAGAACGAAGTTCTTGTATCTCATGTGCCGACGATTTGCCGCCGAATATTTATTCGGGGGCGTATCCTTAGGTATTTGACCTTGATTTTTAAAAAACGAAAGTGAGTGTGAAATCCATGGTAATTAATCCCAATAAGATTTCCATTGACTTTAAAGATACCCCATATGCAAAGGGAGCAGGGGTGTCTGTACAGGGTGCCAGGGACGGCGACATTTCCCAATTGGGAATTGAATATACAAAGGATTGTGCGGTACAAAAGGAAATGGATCAAAATATGATATATACCGGCACAAATCAAAAAGAGATTACGGATGAAGTGAGAAATAATCTTCCGGAAGACAGCTTTGATCCGGCGGATTTTATAAATCAAAGCATCAATGGCCGGGATGCCAGAGATATTGAAGAAGAGGGGTCGATGTTGGAAGAATATGTCGATTCTACTTTGGAACGTGCCATTGAGAAGGTAAAGACAGAGCGAAAGGCCAATGAAGAAGCGTTGGATAAGCAGGTGGAAAAGGAGAAAGAAAAGCGGGAATTTTCCCAACAACTGGAAGAACAGATTCAATTGGCAAGCCAGTTGGCGGCAAAAATTCCGCAGGCCAGTGATGCTGCGCTCAAGTATTTTATTGAGCAGGAAGGCGATGTGACGCCGGCCGCCATCGGAAATAGTATGGCAGTTCAGGGCAGCGGGATGCCTCTTCCTTCTCCTGACAGGGCTTCTTATGAAGAAATGGAACCGCAGATTCAGAGAATTTTACAGGAAAATCATCTGGAGGAAGATGCGGATGCCAAGGAAGCGGCAAAGTGGTTGTATGAAGCAGATATTCCTGTGACGGGAACCAATATAGAAAAATATAGAAACTGGCAGGATGTGAAGAATCTGTCGGAAGAGACGATAAATCAGCGTATTGAAGATGCTGTGCGAGAGGGAAGTGTGCCTAGGGAGGCTTCTCTTGAGAAAATGTCTTACGACGAAGCAGCAGAGGAGTGGGAGCAGATAAACCAAGTGACGGAAGAGCAGTTGCGGGAATTTTACCCGGAGGAAGCAGAGTTTATTCGTGCCAAACGTCAATTGGAAGAAATTCGTCTGAAAATGACAGCGGAAGCAGCAGGGAAGATGGAGCGAAATGGAATTCATGTGGACATCCGTAATCTTTCCCAAATCGTAGAAGAGTTAAAACAGATGGAAAAAGAAGCATGCCAGAGCGTTTTGCAAGAGCAGGGGATAGAACTTAGTGATAGTCAAAGAGACGTGATGGTGGACGCAGTAACTGCCAGAAACCAGGTGTGGCAGGCTCCGGTGGCTGTGCTGGGACAAACCATTGGTGAGGCAGACAGCATAACTCTCCAAAAAATGGCAGAAGTTTCCAAAGAAACAGCGATGGCAATGGGCGAAGAACTCTCGAAGCATTATGAGGCAGTGGGAACCCAGGTGCGAAGAGATTTGGGAGATTCGATACAGAAAGCCTTTCAAAATGTGGATGAGATGCTGGAAGATATGGGACTTGAAAAAACCATGGCAAATCAGCGGGCTGTCCGAATTCTGGCATACAATCAAATGGAGGTCACCAAAGAGTCGGTGCTTTCCATGAAAGACTATGATGCCAAAGTGACATCGGTGTTGGAGCGTATGAAACCGGCAGTTGTGGCAAAGATGATCGCGAACCGGGAGAATCCGTTGGAAATGACAATGGATGAACTGAACAAGGCCATTGAGACCATAGGAGAAGAATTGTCGGAAGAGGATATTTCTTTCCGCAAATATTTATGGAAATTAGATCATAGAGGGGATATTTCTCCGGAAGAGCGAAAAAGTATGATCGGTATCTATCGATTGATGGATAAGGTGGAGAAAAGTGACGGAGCCGTTATTGGACAATTAGTAAAAGAAGGAAGAGAGTTGTCATTTTCCTCTTTGCTGTCGGCGGTTCGCACGAGACGTGCTGAGGGAAAAGAATTTCAGATTGATGATGGGTTCGGGGCGCTGGAAAAAGTGGAGAGTACAAGCGAATCCATCAGTGACCAGATTGGAGCCGCCTTTGGCAATCAAGTGATACATAAATTAAAGAAAGAATTGTCACCGGGCATTTTGAAAGACCCGGAAATGATGGAAAAAAGCTGTGAGAGCATATGGGATGCCTGTGAGTCACGAGAGGAATGTCAGGCAGAGACCGAGGCGTATTATGAGGCACTTGCGGAAAACATCCGGGAAATGGCAGGCTTGAGTGATGAGAGGATTCAACAGTGTCTGCAGGCGGCGGACATACCGGCGACATTACAAAATATCCGGGAAATGAAAAAATTCCTTGGTCAGGAGAGAGCTGGTCAGGATGAACTTTACTCGGTGGAGGAGAGCGAGTCTTTACTGGATTTACTGGACCAGCCGGAAGCCTTTGAGAAAAAGTTGGAAGAGCTGGATGAAGTGCATGAGCAGAAACTGGAAGAAGAAAAACAATCCGACGAAATAACTTATGACACTTTGCAGGATTTAATTCAAATGGCGGGAAGCATTTCTTTTTATCGGCAAATGCGCCGCAGTCAGACATTTTCCGTGCCTATTGTGACAGAGCATGGGGTGACGTCCTGTAGTTTTACGGTTATGCAGGGCTCGAAGGAAGACAAGGGAACCGTGGAAATTTCCATGAATTCCAGACATTATGGTAAATTGCAGGCTTCATTTAAGGTGGCAGGAGACCGGGTCAGTGGATTTGTGACCGGGGAAGAGACCGATGCCAGCCAGAAAATTGCGGAGCTTGTACAGGAAATTGAAAAGGACTTGGAAATGAATGGATTTGCGATGGAACGCATGGATGTGGCAAAAGGTACCAGACATTCATTTCATGTAGGAGATAAAGAAGAAACCACAAATCGCAAACTGTATCAGGTGGCAAAAATAGTTGTCCGAAATGTGCAGAGAAAGGAAGCAGAAATATGAAGATAAATACAAACATATCCGCCATTATGGCCACAGGAAATTTACATCGAACCGAGGACAAAATTACAACAAGTCTGACGCGTCTGTCCTCCGGATATCGAATTAATAAAGCAGCAGATGACGCGGCAGGAATGGCAATTTCGCAAAAAATGCATGCCCAGATTCGAGGACTTCAGCGGGCGTCCCGCAATGGTTCTGACGGAATTTCGTTTATTCAGACAGCGGAAGGTGCCTTGACGGAGATAGAGAATATGCTCCAACGTTGCCGCGAACTCTCGGTGCAGGCGGCAAATGACGTGACCACATTGGATGACAAGAAGGCGATTCAACAGGAAATAGAAGCTTTGATGGCAGAGATTGACCGCTTGGCTTCCGATACGGAATTCAATACCAAGAGTATCTTAGATGGGACCTGCTGTCGTCAGTCCTCTTCCAGCAATATAGGGGTCAGCATCATTTCCATGACGGATGATGTGCCATTGACCACATACAGCATGACAATTATGCAGGAAGCAACCAAAACCAATGTAACTACCAGTGGGCTGGCGATGGCGGCTACAGACAAATTCACTGCTGATGGAAAAGTGCAAATCAATGGACAAAGTATCGAAGTGAAAAAAGGAGAAACACTGGAAGAAGCTTATGCGAAAATACGTGATTGCTGCGAAAGTATGAATATTGATGTCATTCCGATGAATGGAATGGATGCCGAAGGAAATCCCAATGAGGTGCCTTTGAAAAACGCCTCCAGCCTGTATTTCGAATCCAAAATCTATGGGGCTTCCAAGAATATCCAGATTACCACAGACGATGCTGAACTTGCAACGAAGCTGGGAATCAACGGAGCTACCATTACAAAGGGAAAAGATGCTATCGTTTCTTTGGATACATCTTCCGGATTTACAAAAACAGCAACCACTTTTGTAGAGGGAAATCGTGTGACGGTTTCCGACCGAAGTGGTTTTGAGATGATTTTCAATGTGGCAGGAGCAGAAGCCGGGACAGATGCGGATGTAACGGTATTGGATGCCGGTTTTGTGGCAATCCAAATCGGTTCCAACGAAGGTCAGGATATTGACATTTCCATACCGGCGGTAACCTGTGAATCTTTGAATATTCAATTTTGTAATGTCTGCACCCACGACGGTGCCCAGGAGTGTATTACATTATTTGACAATGCTATCCAGCAGGTGTCAGCGGTACGTGCCAAATTGGGAGCCTATGAGAATCGTCTGGATTCTGCAACTATGAGTCTGGATACCACGTCTCAAAATCTGACAGAAGCATGCTCCCGAATCGAAGATGTAGACATGGCATCGGAAATGACAGAGTATACGCAGCTTACCGTTCTCAGTCAGGCGGGAACATCTATGCTCGCTCAGGCGAATAACCGTCCTCAGACGATTTTACAGCTGCTTCAAGGTTAATATTAGATTTATGTGAAAGTGAATGGTGAAGAGAGTGGATAAGGAAAAATTAAATGCGTATGCAGCAAGAGTATCACAGGCCAATCGAAGTGAACTTGTGGTTATCATTTTTGAAGCTTTTATTGACAGTGTCAAAGAGGGAGATGCCCGGATGCGGGAAGGTGATATGCCGGCATGTCGCCTGGAAATGGAGCGAGCGAGAGGATTCCTGACAGAACTGATGGGAAGCCTGGATTTTCAATATGAAATCTCTTATTATTTGAGACGATTGTATGTTTATGCGTATCACGAAATTTGTCAGGGAATGGCACTTCGGGACAGTGAGCGGTTTTCTCATGCCAATCAAGTGATGGAGGCTTTGCTTCCGGCATTTCGCCAGGTGGCAGAACAGGACAACTCGGAAGCTGTGATGAAAAATGTGCAGCAGATTTATGCCGGTCTTACCTATGGCAGAGGGAGTCTGCATGAAACCATCGGAGTTGATATCGGGAAAGAAAGAGGATTTGAAGCATAAAAATCAAAGAGAACGATGCTCTTTCCGATATTGATTGGGTGTTATATTTTCATGTTTTTTAAATTGTCGACAGAAGTGTTCTACATTTCGGTATCCGCAAGCATAACTGATTTCCTGGATACTATGGGAGGTTCGGCTGAGAAGTACCTTGGAACGCTCGATCCGACTCTCGATTACTTCATTAATGCAAGAAATGTGTGCGAAGGCCTTGTACTGTTTTTGCAGGGCTCGCACACTTAAATTTACATAGTTTGCCATATATTCTAAGGTCCAATCATATTCCGGGTGGGCATAAATATCATTTCTTAATTCAATCAAACGGTCACGATACCGGGATAAATCCGCATTTAAAAAAGCATAGTCATGGAGACGATGAAAAATGACGTGCATCAATTCCTCCAAAACCAGCTGAGAACTGGGATGATTCCAATAATTTTCATTGGCTACATTGATAAAGTATTGTTTGTAGCATTCGAAATCGGGACAGAAAATGGGCACTCCAAAAGGGACATATCCTTCGGTAAAAAGAGCTTCATCACAGTTGAATCGAATCCAGGTGTAAAGAAGTTTACCGGATTGTGCATGGTAATGAATGCGTTGTCCCGGCTTATATAAAATACAATGATGTTCTGGAAACTCCTGCATTTCGCCATTTACCTCCGCAACAATGGGGGAGTCGAATAACATAATTTCGTACTCGCCTTGTGCAAAAAACAAATCATCTACGAAATCTTCCGGCATCTCTTGATTAATCATCGCATAAATTACTTTTATCATAAAATAAGCCCCCTCAATTTGTCACACCTTTCTCTACGCGTATTATATCAATAATTGTAGAAAAACACAAGAGATAAAACGAATAGTAGAAATTCAGAATGTGCCATATATGTCAAAAAAAGGAGTGGATAAATCATTGAAACGTAATGGAAAAAAAGGTATGATGAATACAATAAAACTGAGAGACAGGAGGTTTACATTTCATGAAAAGAAAAATAAGCAGCATTGTAATGTCAACGGCACTTGTTGTTTCCCTTGTGGCTGGAAATGCAGGGGTTGAAAATGTGATGGCAGCCAAAAAGGCAAAGCTTAGTACAAAGAAAATCACATTGATAAAAGGCAAGACCAAAAAAATCAATGTGAAGAACAAAAAGAAAGGATGTCGTTATACTTTTACTTCAAATAAGAAAAAAGTAGCGACGGTATCTTCCAAGGGGAAGGTTAAGGCAGTAGCAGTAGGAACGGCTAAGATTACTGTCAAGGAAGTATCCAAGAAAAATAAGAAGCGTAAAGTTGGGGTTGTAAAGGTTGTTGTTAAGAATTCCGGTTCTCAAGATACGGTTACACCACAGACATCTACAGCACCGGTAGCTACAGCCAGCACAGCACCTCAGGCAACAAGCGGAGCTACCGCGACACCGGGAGCATCAGCAGCTGCCACACCGGATGCAAGTAAGGCACCGGATACAACATCCACACCAAAACCACAGGAATCCAAGGAACCAACTCAGGGAACCAAATCCGTATCGGTATACATCGATGAGATTAAGGACGAAAACAAAGTAGCAGAGATTAATGGTCCCGGATTGGATCCTACACCGGTACCAACCGAAGCAGCAGGAGAGGCTACACCGGAGCCAACACCGGCAGTTTTGGTTGATGCAAATATGGAAAACAGTAATTATGAACCAATTGCAAACCGTGGAGATGCAAAACTTTCCATCGAAGAGGACGGAGCAAATGGTACAAGCAAATCTGTAAAAGTAACAAATCGTTCTGAGGATTGGCATGGAGCAGCTATTGATGTTACTTCCCTTGTTGAGACCGATCAGGATTATCAGATTACATTTTATGCAAAACAGTCAACAGGTGCAGACAGCAAGATTGATCTTTCCATGCAGTATGTAAATGGAAGCGGAGAAGATAGATATGATGGAATCAAATCTTTTGATTTGCCAAATGATACCTGGACAAAATGTGAAGCTAAGATGAGTGTTCCAGAGCACAATGGTACGATATTGATTTATTGGCAGTCGGTATACAATTCCAGCAACTTCATGGACTTTTCTCTGGACGAAGTAACCGTTACCGGAGTTGCCAAGGTTTCAACAGATGAGTATCCGGATTTGTCACTTGGATTAGGAAAAACCTCTGTTGGAAATCCAATTATGACTTCTCGTCTGACAGCAGACCCATATGCTATGGAATACAATGGAAGAATTTATATTTATGGTACCAATGATTCTCAGCAGTATGAGAAGACACCGGATGCAGACAACAATTATTCTAAGATTAATACATTGAACTGCTATTCTTCCGATGATATGGTAAACTGGACAGATCATGGCGCGATTCCGGTAGCAGGTTCCAAAGGAGCTGCAAAATGGGCTTCTAACTCTTGGGCACCGGCAGCATGCCATAAGACCATTGACGGAAAAGAAAAATTCTTCTTGTATTTCGCTGACAATGGCGGTGGAATCGGAGTTTTGACAGCAGACAGTCCGACAGGACCTTGGACAGACCCAATTGGTAAGGCACTTATCAGTAGAAGTGTACCAGGATGTTCTGCTTCCGAAATTGGCTGGTTGTTTGACCCGGCAGTTTTGGTTGATGATGACGGAACCGGATATCTGTATTTTGGTGGAATCGGTGATACCAATGGTAAATCCGACGATTTCATCAAGAATCCAAAATGTGCACGCGTTGTTAAACTTGGTGATGATATGATAAGTTTGGATGGCGAAGTTACCATGATTGATGCACCTTACATGTTTGAGGATTCAGGAATCAACAAGATTAATGGAAAATATTATTATAGCTATTGTACAAACTGGACAAGTATTGAAGGTCGAGATGTTGGAATTGCAAATATTGCAGTAATGGAAAGCGACAATCCAATGACAGGATTCAAGTATGTTGGATGCGTATTGAAAAATCCTGGTTCCTACTTTGGAGCAAGTGGAAATAACCACCATTGTTTTGCTGAATTCAAAGGACAGTATTATGCATTCTATCATACCAAGAAAGATACATTGGCAGTGGGAACCAAAGGTGATTATCGAACAACCTACGCAAATGTTTTGGATCTTGGTGAAAATGGAGACTTTACAAACAAAGACGGTTCTGTCGCAGATACAAAGATGACCGTAACAGGAGTATCTTCTATAGCAAGCGTAAATCCTTACAATACGATCGAAGCAGAATCATTCGCAATTGCAAACCAGGTAGGAACCATTGCAAATAGTGAAGCAAGTTCAAATGCATTATGGAATGGTGCAAATTACTCCCTGTACAATACAGAAGTGGGAAGTTATGTCGGAGTTGCTGATGTAGACTTTGGCGATGACGGAGCTTCTACTGTAACTATGAAATTAAGTGACACATCTATGACAGAGTACAAAGAATGTGTTGCAGCTCTCAATAAGAAAGTAACCGGCAAACATACGGTATACTTCGTATTTGAGAAAACAAATATTTTAGCAGATAGTTGGTCTTTTGATAAATAAAAAAGATGTAATACTCTTACCCCTATTCTTAATGAATTACAGTTTACATTTACAAAAGATAACTTTACAAAAGATAGTATTACAAAAGAAAACCTACAACGAAAAAAAGCCCCTTGCACTGAGATATCATCGGTGCAAGGGGTTTTTCACGTAATATTATTGTAATTATCGGGACAAAATTTCATTTCCGCTTTCTGTGATAACAAGAGTGTATTCCCATTGGGCGGAAGGTTTGCCATCTTCGGTATAAATGGTCCAGCCGTCCTCCTTATCGCAGAATACTTCAGAAGTTCCCATGTTAATCATGGGTTCTATGGTAAGAGTCATGCCGGGAACCAGGAGCATTCCGGTACCGGGATCGCCGATATGGGGTACCCAGGGTTCTTCATGAAAATCCAAACCCACGCCATGACCGCCGATTTCTACAACAACGCTATAACCATTATCTTTCGCACGTTTGTTGATGGCGTAGCCAAAATCTCCCAAAGTCGTCCATGGCTTTGCAATCGACACTGCTTCGTCAAGACATTCTTTTGTCACAGCAACCAGTTTTTTCTTTTCCTCACTTACGTCTCCGATTAAAAACATACGGGAGGCATCACCATAATAGCCATCTACGATGGTTGTGCAGTCCACGTTTACGATTTCGCCGCTTTGCAAAAATCGGGAATTATCCGGAATGCCATGGCAAACCACTTCGTCAATGGAAGTGCATACGTGTTTGGGATATCCCTGATAGCCTAGGCAGGCACATGTCCCGCCCAATTCAGCGGTGCGCTCTGCCACCAGGCGGTCGATTTCACCGGTAGAAACTCCTTCGCCAATCATGTCGGCCACGGCATCTAAAATCATAGTATTGATTTCCCCCGCTTTGCGGATGCCTTCAATCTGAGCAGGGGTTTTGATAATCTCACGGGGAGGTTCCTCTGCATGAGGATATTGTAAAAGCGTATGTGCTATTTTTTCATCAAATGCCATATGGCAGCTCTTGTATTTTTTTCCACATCCACACCAGCACGCTTCATTTCTTCCAAGTTTCAATTTTCATTCATCTTCTTTCTTTTAAATATTGATACAATTGCTCCAATAATGCCACAGTGTGTCCGATTGCCTGTTTGGCAAAAGTTGGATAATCCATATGCCCTGAATTGTCGGCTTTATCTGAAATAGCACGTATAATCAAAAAAGGAATTTGATTTAAATAGGCAACCTGTGCCATGGCAGCTCCTTCCATCTCTGCGCAATCGCCGTGAAAAGTTTCGATTAAATATGCTTTTTTATCCGCATCTGCAATAAACTGATCTCCGCTTACCACTTTGCCAATGTGACAAACAATGTCCGGATTTGCCTTTTCGCAAGCCATTTTTGCGTATTTTATCAAATCTTCATTGGCCGGAAAAACCGATTTTTCCATGCGAGGAATGATGCCCACCGGGTCTCCCAGAGGAGAGACGTCCATATCATGCTGCTGAGCACACTGAGACAGGACAATGTCACCGATTTCCAAATCGTTATTTAATGAGCCGGCAACGCCTGTATTTATCACGGTATCCACAGAAAAGTGATCGACGAGAATCTGGGTGCAGATTGCCATGTTGACTTTTCCGATGCCGCTTACAACGACAACGGTATCCAATCCCCACAAATTTCCGTGTACAAATGTCATGCCGGCTTTTTCGAATTCCCTGGCTTCTGCCATTTGTTCTTTTAAAATGACGACTTCTTCGTCCATTGCTCCAATTAATCCAATTGTATTCATACGTACCTCCAAAAGTTTTGTGCTTTCATTATATCATGAATCTGACAAGAATGCCATGAAATTATAAAAGCAGTTGTTTTGTGTGCCGGTTTGAGATATAATAATAGTATCAAAATGAATGGAGGAACTACATATGAAAGAACAGCTTTTTACCAACGAGGTCATTTTGTCATGGCTGCAATATTATGCACAAAATACTACAATTGATCTTGAACATGTTAAAATGATAGATATTACAAAGAAGAATAAAAATGTGATTCCTACGGTGGAATCTCACAAGACAACCTTGGTATTTACCAATGCGGGAGTGGAGGATATTTTTTATCGTCTTTGGAATGCCGGTCTTGGAGAATGTGATGTCTGGTACAACGAGGGTTCCAAACCAGAAGGAGAGATTCTCAACAGCAAAGTTAAGGATATGATTGACCGGGGCATCAATGCCTCTGCGGGTATGCTTATTATCAATCCAAATGCGCGAAACACGTCGAAAATCGGCATGGGAAATGAAATGTTCCAAAAAGGATCCATTCATTATGTGGGAAGCGAAATCCGTGCGGTGATTTTGAATAAAATGATGGTGGATACCCAGGACAATCTCTGTATCATCAGCGGTGAAAGTATCGCAATTGAGGCAGCATTGATTGCCGCAGAGGGAACGGTTGTGGCCGTAGAATACAGTCGCGCGGACCGCGAGACCATGGAGGATAACGTGGAGCATTTTGGCCTCAGTAATGTACAGATTGTGGACCATGTAGATGAAGAGAGCATGAAGGATTGTCCTGTGCCGGATACGGTATTTATGGTGGCTTCTGCCAGCATGGATCAGGAACTTGCGTATTTAACTTCCCAAAATCCAAATGTAAAAGTTATCGTTTACACCCTGGATTTCCAAGTGGCAGCTGGTGCCAAGGAAATGCTGGAATCTCATGGTGTTGAAGATGTGGAAGTAATCCAGATTTCGGTAGCAACATTGTCCAGTCGAAATTCCTTTAAACAGCAGCCGGCACCTTGGATTATAACCGGACGGGGTGCTAAAAAAGGGGAATAGGGTATGGAAGTTTTAGAATGGCAGCTGACATTTTGCTCCCATACTATGATATGTTCATGATGAGTATGTTTTTCGTCTGAATCCGTGAAGATGTTTTGCCATTTAAATAAGCCTCTAAAGGCTATAATAAAGGTGATAGAGAAAATGTAGATAAAAATCAAGTGTCAAAGACCCGAGTATGCCATAGAAAAGTCAACAGAAATACAAACAGGAAAAATAAACATTGCAAAAGCCCCTAATATCCTGTATTATTATAGATAGAATAAGAGTAAGGAGGCATATATTTATGATGCAAATTAAAAATCCGGTTTTGCCGGGATTTAACGCAGATCCATCCATTATTCGAGTGGATGATACATATTATATTGCGAATTCTACGTTTGAATGGTTTCCTGGGGTTCGTTTGCATGAATCCAAAGATTTGGTGCATTGGAATCTTCTTCCGTCGGCGTTATCTACTACGACATTGTTGGATATGAAAGGAAATCCGGCATCTGGCGGGATTTGGGCACCGGATCTTTCTTATGCAGATGGAAAGTTCTGGCTTGTCTATACCGATGTAAAGGTGACAGAGGGACCTTTCAAGGATATGATTAACTATTTGACAACAGCGGAAGATATCCGCGGACCTTGGTCGGATCCGATTCGGATAAATGGTGTGGGATTTGATGCATCTTTGTTCCATGATGATGATGGAAGAAAATACCTTGTTCAGCAGACATGGGATCACCGAGAGTATCATCATGCATTTGACGGTATTACATTGACGGAGTTTGATACGAAAACTATGAAATTAATGCCGGAGACGGCCCGTACTATTTATACCGGAACGGATGTGAAATTGGTAGAAGGACCACATTTGTATAAAATCAATGGATATTACTATCTGTTTGCAGCACAGGGTGGTACCGTTTATGCCCATCAGGAAGTGGTTGCACGTTCAAAGACATTGGATGCCCTGAGTTTTGAAACGGAGCCGGGCGATCCATTTATTACAAACTTTGATACGCCGGAGCTTGAGATTCAGAAGCAGGGGCATGGGGCACTTGTGGAAACTCCGGGAGGAGAATGGTATTACGCAAGTTTGTGTGGAAGACCATGGAATCATGAAAATGAATGCACCCTGGATCCTCGTGGATGGTGTACTTTGGGACGCGAGACAGCGATACAGAAAGTGACATGGGATGAAGATGGATGGCCTAGAATTGTGGGCGGACATGGCGGAAGCGTTTTGGTGGATGCACCAAAAGATGCTATTTTGACTGAAGCGCCGGCAGATCATTCCATGCATGATGAATTTGATACTCCGAAACTTCACGATGAGTGGAATACACTTCGTGTGCCATTTAGTGATGAAATGGGAACGACGGGTGACGGAAAACTGACTTTGGTTGGAAAGGGTTCTCTTAGCAATAAGCATGAACTGTCTTTGATAGCAAAGCGCTGGCAGGCATTTAACTTTGATGCAGAAGTAAAAGTGAAATTTAATCCGTTCTCTTATCAGCAGATGGCAGGACTTACCAATTATTACAACGACAAACATTGGTCCTTTGCCTTTGTGACCTGGAATGAAAAAAATGGTCGCGTTATCGAGGTTGCGGAATGCAATCGAGGAGGACTTCATTCTTTCCTTCGCGACGATGCGATTCCGGTGCCGGATGATGTGGAATATGTATGGCTTCGTACCAAAGTAAGAAAACAATCCTATTCTTATGAATATTCCTTTGACGGAAAGAATTATACCGAAATTCCGGGTACATTGGATGCGGCTGTATTGTCCGACGATTATGTACTTCAGTCTTACGGTGGATTCTTCACTGGCGCCTTTGTTGGATTGGCATGCGTAGATTATGCCGGATATGACCAGGTGGCAGAATTTAGAAGTTTTGATTACAAAGAATTGGATTAATTGATAGAAAGAGCCTTTTTTAAACCTGGCTCAATCAGATGGCTGGCGATGCAGCAGAGGAATCCGGGGATTAGGACAAATAGTCCGGGAACCGGAATCATCAGCAGGCATGCGCCGGCCATTATAAATAGTAAAATAAAAGTTTCTTTGATATGTCCTATCATAAGTCTTACCGAAAGAAGAAGTGTTGCCGGAAAAGGTGCGGCGAGATGAGATATGGTTGCAAAAATGTATTGGGACAAAACAAAGAGCAACAGAAAAAGGACCATCCAAAGAAACGGGGGGAGAAGGTTTGTTCCATTTCCCAGCCAGACCTGGGATAATTCAATTAGCATAACTATGGCATAGAGTAAAAAGAGAATGGTTGGCGGCAGGGATTGTCTGAAGTTTGCTTTAAAGGCCGAAAAATAGTCGCGGTAGAGACGAGCAGAATTCTCCATGCATTCTCTGGAAATACAATGATAAAGGGCGGTCATGGAAGCGCCGAAGGTAAACAGAGGGATGCTGGTAAATAAAAACAAAAAACTAAGAACAATAAGTCTACATGCTGTGGTAAGCCAATGATACAAACGATTTTCAAAAAAATTTCTCATATTTAATCCTCCAAAATGCATTTAAATACTATTGTTTCCAGGTTGTAATTTCAGTAATTCAGAATAGGAACACCCTGTATATTTCTTAAAACATTTTCCAAAATAATTGGGGTCCGGAATGCCAACCTCTTTGGCAGTCATATACATGAGCATGTGGGATTGTAGGCATTTTTTTGCCTTTTCCATGCGGCAGGTTATGATATAATCCGTAATATTTTGCCCACATTCCGCTTTGAAGCGTCGGCTCAGATAGCTGGAATTGTAGCCGAATTTTTGTGCAATAGCTGTCAGATTCAGGGAAGAATCCTGGTAGTTTTCAAGAATATAACTCTTAATGCGAGCCATATCCGAGTGACACCCTTCCGGTAGGGGTTCCTCCTGTGCCGAAGGAAGTTTTGACAATTCGCGAATTGCTTTTTCACAGGCATTCTGTATGTCAGAACGCACAATTGGTTTGAGAAGATAATCTGTAATTCCAAGGCCGATGCATTGTTTGGCATATTCAAATTCATCAAAGGCAGTTAATACAATAATTTTCAAATCTTTGTAACGTTCCAAAGCAATTTTAGAAAATTCAATGCCATCCATAAATGGCATACGGATATCAACAAAGACGATATCCGGTCGCAACTTATCAATGGTGTTGATGGCTTCAATTCCACTGGCCGCTTCTCCGACCACTTCCAACCCCAAATTCTCCCAAGAAACAGAAGCTTTCAATAAATTACGAAGTGCTTTTTCATCGTCAATAATCATGACACGATACATGGCTACACTCTCCTTTCCAATCAAACAAAATACCTAACAACCATTCTCCAGCGGTAATTTTAAAACAATTTCACAATACTCCCCTTCTACGGTATGTATTTCAAATATATCCGTCCGTTTATAATAATAACGAATACGTTCTATGGTACCCTGAAATCCAAAACTTCGACTGTCTTTGCCGGAAAATAAAAGTTCTCTCTGGTGATCGGACATACCCACACCATTGTCAAAAACAGAAAGAAGTAACAAATTTTCATGTCTTTTTACCGTAATTCGAATCCGTCCCTTTTCCCCCTTGGGACGAATGCCGTGGTAAATGGAATTTTCTACCAGAGGTTGTAATATGAGACGTGGAACACGGAGAGAAGATACCCCATCTTCAATTTCGTATTCATCCACAAAAATGTCATCAAAACGGGTACGCTGCAATGTCAGGTAACTTCGGACAATTTCGATTTCTTCCCCCAAGGAGAGGTCGATGCTTCCTTTGCTGAGAAAACGGCGATAAAAATTTCCAAGAGTTTCCAACATGTTGTAGACATCTTCCATCCGGTTTTCCAATGCCATATAGCGAATCATATCCAGTGTGTTATATAAAAAGTGTGGTTTCATTTGTTCCTGCAGGGCATCTAATTCCGCCCTGCGAAGTGTTTTTTCTTTTTGCAAGAGCTCCTCAATCAATTGGTTGATTTCAATGAGCATAGCATTGTAGCTATTTTTTAGAAGACCAATTTCGTCATTATTTACATTTACGCTGACCCGATGAAGCCATCCGTTCTGAACTTCCGACATACTGTCCACCAGCCGTTGAATCGGATAGGTGACGTTTTTGGCAATGTAAGTGTTGATAAGCCACATAAATGCCAGCAAAATGAAAGCACCAATGATTAGAGCTGCCAGGAGTTTTGAAGGAAGCCCATCCATAATCCGGACTTCTGAGCGGGAAGCCAGGATGAAATGAGAGTCTGCCAATTTATTGCAGGTATAAATGCTTTTGTCAAACATTTTCTCCGTAACCTGACTGGTATTTTGCAAAAGTGCAGAAGTATCCAGATTTTCAAAGTAATTTTCGTTGTCACAGCAAATCTGGCTGCCTTTTGTATCATATAAGGCAAAATGGTTGGTTTCGTTGGCCAGGCCTGTATAGGTCTGCTCAAAAAAACGACTGGGAAGATTGATGGCAAGGATGCCAAGGGGTTCCTGTGTGTTGATGTCATTGATGACACGGACAAAGGAGACCATATCACCTATATTGGAATGAAAAGCTTCCCGGGTTCCGGCGCGGATTATGTAGCCACCCTTTTTGGAGTATACTTCATCCAGCCACTCCGTCTCAAAAATTTCTCCGGTATTGACATATGTGATACCGGGGCCGGTGGTGATGTATTGGCCATCCATGCGAAGGATGACAATGTTACAGGAAAGGTTGAAGGTGTTGAGAATATCATGAATTTCCTGTAACGCATTCCGGGTACGTGAAGCAGGAACGTAATCCGCTTGCAAAAAGGAGCGTACGCCGTTTTGCAGCATAGTAAGCCGGCTGATACTATTGATGGAGTTCATCGTGCTATCCAGATTATTTGAAATTGCAATCCGATTATTGTTTTCTTTGTCCACCACGGCTTGTTGCATCTGGTTTTCCAGAATCAAATAAAAGATTCCAAAGCAAAACAAAATGCATAGCGCCATGGTGCACAAAAACAATAATTGTATTTTTTTTCGCAGCCCCAATGATAAAAACCATTTCTTCATAATATGTTATAACCCCCAAAAAAGATATAATAAATATATTATAACATATTTAGCCCTTAATTGCACCTGCCATTAAACTTTCTTGTATTTTTTTGCTCATGAAGCAATAAATAATGAGAGTTGGGAATGTGGCGATGACAAGTGCAGCGCCGATAGGTCCCCATTTGGTTGTATAGGCCCCGGACAGGGCCTGGATACCTACGGATAGGGTACGATATTTACTGTCGCTAATGAAAATGACAGCAAACATCAACTCATTCCAGGCTTGGAGAAAAGTAAAAATTCCGATGGTGGAAAGAGCCGGTTTCATAAGAGGCAGTACGATGCGGAAAAAGATGCCATAGACACCGCAACCGTCGATACAGGCAGCCTCCTCCAGTTCCCGGGGAATATTTTCAATGAAACTCTGACAAATCATAATCGCCATGGCCAAAGCGAAGGCGGTATATGGAATAATCAATGCCTGATAGGAATTGGTCATTTTCAATTCACGTAAAATGATAAAAATTGGTAGAATGGCAGCGTGAATAGGAACGGTTAAACCCAGCATAAAAATGCTGTTGACAAGTTTACGTCCTCGCCATTCCATACGGGACAGGGCATAGGTTGCCATCAGAGATAAAATCACCGTCAGGGCAATGGTTACAAAGGTAACAATAGCACTGTTGGCAAAGTAAAGAGCCATATTTCCGGTGCCAAGTGCCTCAGAGTAATTTTCCCACAGCCATTCCTTGGGAAGCCCGATGATATTTTCACCAAAAATTTCTTTGTTGCTTTTTAGAGAAAAGGTAAACATCCAATAAAGAGGAAAAAGATTTACCAATGTCCACAAGGATAGCAAAAGATACATAATACCGGTTTTCATTTTTTTCATCTAGTCCACCTCCGTTCGGAAACAGCGTTTAATAAGGATTGCAAAGAAGAAGCACAGGAAAATGATGAACATGGCGATGGAGCTTCCAAATCCATAGCGACTGCGGTCAAAAATCATATTAATCATCAAGGTACTGGGCACTTCACTTGCATGAGCGGGTCCACCGCCGGTCAATACATAAATCAAATCAAAGGCCTTCAGGGAACCGGTGACAGCAAAAATGACACACATCCGAAGCACGGGCTTAATCATTGGGATGGTGATATACCTCGATAATTGGTGGTCCGAAGCACCATCGATTTTGGCCGCTTCCCGAATATCCGGTGAAAGGCTTTTGATACCGGCATACATCAAGAGCATGTGATAGCCGACATACTGCCACAACATGGGAATAAAGCAGGCGGCCAGAGCATATTTCTGATCTCCCAGCCAGGTTTTACACCAGGTATCCAGCCCGACTGCCTGTAAAAATGAATTGACAATACCATATTGCGGATTGTATATTTTCATCCACAATTGACCGATTACGGTTGTGGATAACAATACGGGAATAAAAAACACTGCTACAAAAAAGCGCTCCCCTTTGATTCCTTTTGCTAACGTTAGTGCTAAAAGAAGAGCCAGCGGAAGTTGAACGAAGACGGAAAGTCCTGCAAAAATAAAAGCATTTCGCACAGTTGGGCCAAATCCGATACTCTCTTCCGTAAATAATTCAATATAGTTTTGTAAACCGACAAATTTGCCGGAGGTAATGCCGTCCCAGTCTAAGAGACTATAATATCCGGACATAAATATTGGCAAAATGATAATGGCTAAAAAAAGCAATGCCGCCGGAAAGAGAAAGACTAGAATAGCACTTTTCTTTTTTCTTACTTTATCCATAATGTCCCCCTTGTTTTTAAGTATAATAGAAACAGAAATCCGGACTGTCCCCGGACTGCAAGATAATCTGCTGTCTGAGGATGGTCCGGATAAACCCCATTCACATAGAAAAGGAAAATATTATTTACTCAGCTGTTTATCCATGCCGGCAACAAAATCTTCCGGTTTGATGTCTCCGGCATAGAGCGACTGGAGAAGTGTCAGATATTCTCCGGCGTCGTCCGAGGACATCAAGGTATCAAACCATAATGTATAAGAAGATGCTTTCCCTGCGATTTCGGCTACCTGCTGTGTTAAAGCAGGTACAGAGGAAGCGTCATAATCTACACTCCATGCAGGAATTCCAGCACCACTGAGATAAGCATATTTTGAAACCCCTTTTGTGATTTCAAAAGCAGCAGCAGCGGCGAGGTCCTTGTTTTTGGTGTCGGCAGATACCATCAATGTATCAGAGCCACCGCCCATAAAGTCTGTTACACTGGCATTTTCGCTATTTACAACAGGAATTGGTGCAACTGCAAAATTTTCCGGTTTTTCAGCATCTGTTATAATGGAGCCCCCCATCCAGCTTCCGGTAAAGTACATTGGAACCTGCTCTGCATAGAAAGAAGCGCTTGCCTCGTCATTGGAGAGGCCTGTTGCACCATCGATGAAAGCACCCATGTCCACCAATTCTTTGATGCAGTTTGCTGCTTTTACAAAATCCGGATCGTTGTAGGATTGACCTTGTTTTGTCAAAGCTTTGGTTACTTTCTCTGCACCGGCAGATTTCAATGCCAGTCCATCATGTAACATGGCAAGTACCCAGGTATCTTTTACACTGGTGCCGATTGGTTTAATTCCGGCATCTGTAAATTTTTTGCAGACGGTTTTGAAATCTTCCCATGTAGCAGGAACTTCAACCCCTTGTTTTTGGAACATATCCTTGTTGTACCACATAACAGAAACCGGTGTACATGTTACCGAGCCATACAGCTTGCCATCATAAATATCATTGGCAAGAGCGGTTTTACTAATTTCATTTTCATATTTTTTGTAATACTCATCCAGGCAAAGAACTTTACCGGAAGATACAAAGGATTCTGAGAAACCACCTGCCCAGGTAAAGAAAATGTCAGGAAGCTCATTGGCAGCCACGGCAGCTTTAATCTTTGTTTTATAGGATTCATTTTCAAATGTTTCCATATTGATTTTTACGCCGGGATGCGCTTTTTCAAAATCAGCAATTGCCTGAAGATATGGTTTGTGGAAAGAATCGCTTTCGGTGGCGATGGTCCACATAGTCAGGGTAACCTCATCCCCTGAAGAACTGTCTTTCTCTGAACTGCTGCCACAGCCGGTCAAAGCGGACACCACTAAAACCAGTGACAGAAACAGAGGAAGAATTCGTTTTTTAAGTAACATAAAAAA
>JALEKC010000129.1 GCA_022769325.1 Eubacterium sp.
GAAACATCCAATACATTCTCTTGATTCCAGTCATTTTGTGGTTGCGCAGTCTGCAAAGTAGACGCAGAACTATCCGCATCATTGTCATTACCAATTACAAATTCGGTATTTAAACCACCACTTAAACCTGAACTTGAAGCGGTGGTAGTTGGAGTTGACGATGCAGGCTGTGAAAAAGAAGCTTCCACCGTTTCAGGAGATGCCTCTTTTTCTTCTTTTTCGTCATTCCCATTCTGTATAGTATCTTGAGACTCTGTAAAATCAAATGAAAGTGTCCATTCAGGTAATTCTTCAGTTGGAGTCCCAAGGGAAATTTTATTTCGTTTTGACATTTGCTATATCCCCTTCCTATGAATTCATATCGTACACATACAGTTATAAATATAATACAACAAAATTGAGGAAAATACAATATCTAAAAAAAAATCATAGGATTTATTTTTGTTTCATATATATTATATACGAAAAATGGCATTTATTTTGTTAAGTTGAAGGATAGATATGGGAGGAAAGAATGAAGAACAAAATCTTAAAAGGAACAATTATCCTGACCATGGCAGGGATTATAACCAGGGTCATTGGCTTCTTATACCGGATCTTTTTGGCGAATGTATTGGGGGATACCAATCTTGGAATCTATCAAATGGTATTTCCGGTTTATACTATTTGCTTTACCATATATGCTTCTGGATTACAGACAGCGGTTTCACAATTGATCTCAGATCCCAAATTGAATCAGCCCTCAAAAGTCCTGAAATGCGGGATCATGTTTTCCCTATTTTGTTCCATCAGTCTTTCTCTTGGGTTATTTTTTTTCTCGGATTGGATTAGTTTACATTTACTTTTTGCAAAAGAAACGGCACCTTTGTTAAAAATACTTGCTGTAATATTTCCATTTTGTGGGATAACCAGCATGATTAATGGTTACTTTTATGGAAAGCGTCAAGCAAAAGTGCCTTCTATAACCCAAATTATTGAACAAATTCTACGAGTTGGATTTGTTTTTATTATTTTCCTATGTTACAAGAAAAATATTTCATGTGAAATAGCAGTTACCGGACTTATTGTTGGTGAAATTGGTTCCAATCTATACAACATATGGAACATAAGAAAGGAAGGGACCAGGGAAAAAAAGAAAAAAATACAGATGTCTCCATCCTATCGTGAAATATCAATAAAGCTTCTTCAACAAGCCGTTCCATTAAGTGCGACCAGACTAACCATTTCTTTTTTGTCTGCGGCAGAATCCATATTGATTCCTATTATGCTGCAATTGTCCGGACTACATCGAGATTATTCCTTTGCACTTTATGGTATTATTACCGGTATTGTGATTCCTTTTATTTTTTTCCCTGGGACTATTACTAATTCGCTATCTGTACTTCTTTTGCCGGAGGTTTCCAAGGCATATCATGAAAATAATCGAAAAAAAATATTACATACGACGCAAATTACAATAAAATATTCTTTGTTATTAGGCTGTGCAGCTATGGGAATTTTCATGTGTTTTGGAACTCAGATTGGTATGCTGTTTTTTCATAATGAACGTGCGGGGAAATTACTCTCATTGCTTGCTGTTATTTGCCCCTTTATCTATGTATCCACTACTTTGGCAAGTATTATAAATGGTTTGTCAAAAAGTTCCATTACTTTTCGAAATACAGTGATTGGACTAACAATTCGAATTCTTTTTTTAGTAATTGCTACTCCACATTATGGAATCTATGGATATTTATTTGGAATGCTTTTAAGCCAAATGATAATAAGTATTTTGGATGGATTGTATTTGATAAAAAGAAATTACACTACTATAAATATTACAAAATGGTTCGTGTGTCCTGGGATATTATTTTTAACAATGTGCTATATAGGAAAGAAAGTAATGCTAATTTGTTTTCGTGCCCATATATTCCCAGATAAGATCTGTATGTTGATTACAATGGGAATTTGCATGATGGTTCCCATTGTAATCTTATTAAAAAGTAATATGATTCAAAAAAGAGATTTCTATTGAATCATGGATAAAAATTCTTCCTCTGTAATAATAGGAACTCCTAATTCCTTTGCTTTCTTATTTTTTGAAGAATTCGAGGTGAAATCATTATTTATCAGATAGGATGTATTTTTGCTGACAGATGCACTTACTTTTCCACCTAGGGATTCAATCTTCTCTTTACAATCATTGCGATTGGAAAAGTGAATTAATTTACCTGTAATAACAAAGTTCATATTTTCTAATGTGGAATTTGTATTTGCTTTTGGTAAAGCAATCTGCAAAATGGAATTTAATTCTTTGAGCAAATCTTGATTTTCTGGAATGGAAAAATATTCCACAAAGGATTCTGCTAATTTTTCTCCAATGCCATCAATACATAGTAAATCATCGACAGATAATGTGTTAAATTCTGTAATGGTATAGGGATATTTTTTGCATATCAATTTAGCCATGCTCAAGCCTATTCCCTTGATACCAAGACTATAAATAACTCGTTCCAGAGAAATGTTTTTTGCTCGTTCAATAGCCTGGATGAGATTTGAATAGGATTTCTCGCCAAATCCATCCATAGCCTCAATCTCCTCTTTGTGATCGGATAAATAGAAAATGTCCGTTAGTTTTTGCAGCCAGCCATGCATAATAAATTTTTCTAACGTTGCTTCGGAAAAACCATCAATATTTAGTGCGTCTCGACTTACAAAATGAGTAAATGATTTGATTTTTTTTGCATAGCATTTTTGGTTTGGACAGAATAGAAATTCGGATCCATTTTCATTTATTATCTCGGTTTTTTGCTGACATACCGGGCATAAAGCCGGAATATCTAAATGATTGCTTTGGGTCAAATTTTCCTGGATTTGAGGTATAATCATATTTGCTTTATATACGGTGATTCTATCTCCGATTCCAAGTTTTAAATCTTTTAGTATACTGACATTATGAACACTTGCCCGACTTACAGTTGTTCCCTCTAATTCAACGGGTTCAAAAATAGCAACCGGGTTAATCAATCCGGTGCGGGAGGCACTCCACTCAATGGAAGTGAGTGTGGTTTCTGCCAATTCATCCTGCCATTTGAAAGCAATTGAGTCTCTAGGAAATTTTGCAGTTCGTCCCAAGGATTGACT
>JALEKC010000138.1 GCA_022769325.1 Eubacterium sp.
GCGAAGCGGAGACCTTGAACAAGGTTTCAAGGTCTCCGTCCGTATAAAAATAGAAAGGTCAATGGCATCGCCATCAACCTTTCTATTTTTATGCGGATAACAGGACTTGAACCTGCACGGGATTCCCCACTAGAACCTAAATCTAGCGCGTCTGCCAATTCCGCCATATCCGCAAACAATGACAATTATATCAAACCAAATACCACCGTGTCAATGCTTTTCCATACAAAATTTATTTTTTCCCATTTTGTTCTTTTCCCACCCCTTCCGCAGTTACTCGATTTCCAGGAATTTCTTGATTTTCTTCATTTTCTCTTTCGTCATGCGATACCCATGCCAATAAGCGGCTTCCAGCTTCTGTACATTTCCCTCAAAACTATTGATGAGATGGTTGGGGCGGATTATCATGATTTTTCCCTCTTTCTCCCACTTCTCGCACTTTTTAACCAACTCATTGTAGCGCTGTGGTCGACTCAAAATCAATTCACGGACTTTCGGGTATTTGTGCGCCAGAAGCGTAGCTCCCATCTTGTCGTATTTCCCAAACTGCTTCACATATCCTTTCGGCTGGGTCAATACCACCAGCAATTTGTCGCAGCCATCTTTCATCGCCTGCTCCACCGGAATGATGGAAGACAAACCACCGTCATAATATTTCGTGCCATTTACATCGATGGCAGGAAAAAACAGCGGCAATGCACAAGTGGCGCGAAGCATACTGTAGGTTTTATCCATCTTCATCCCGTCCAGAAACTCCGCTTCTCCGGTCTGGGCATTGGTTACCCCCACCTTGCAGATGCCTTCATAGTTGAAAAACGTTTCCCTGTCAAATGGCACCAGTTTATTGGGAATTTCCCCAAAGACAAAATCCAGGCCAAACAAACTTCTCTGCTTGCGAAAATTTCCCGCCCCCATATATCGCTTATCATTGCGATATTTTGTGATAATTTCAAGATTCCGTCCCTTTTGCTTTGAGATATAAGAAACTCCATCTGCAATTCCCGCTGAGACTCCGATACAATACGGCATCATAATGCCTTCCGTCAAAAGCGCATCCATCACACCGGAACTAAAAATCGGGCGAAATGTTCCGCCTTCCAACACCAATCCCTTCATAAGCCAAACCTCCATTAAAATCCTTTTCTATTTTGAGAGTAACACAATACAGCAGAGATGTCAATATCAACATTGCAGGATGTAGTTTTTAAAACCACATCCTTCTTCTCCCCCCCTCAACGCAAAAGTTGCATCTCTCCCATAACGTGGGTGAAATGCAACTTTTTCTATTCTGGCTACCTTCCGGCGAAGCCATCTTCACATTCGTTCTTTTCAATTTTATCAGCAATAAGAATTAAAAAACATTCCGGTATATACCGATTGTGCATAGGCATAACCGACATCACTGCGATGGAGATGGGCATAACTGAAAACTCTCTTTTCCACATATTCCATCGGATTCATACTCATATATTCACATTTTTCCTTTAATTTTCCCAAAAAGTCTTTTGGCACAGAATCAAGACCGTCTACTTTTTTCGAAAGAAAACCGGTTTCGTCCACGGCAATGCCATTGGCTGTCAGTTCGTCGGCACACTCCGATACCAGTTTACGCAGTTCACAGCCGGGACGAGAGGGTTTGTTTTTTAACTGACCGTACTCATCGCTGCGAGTCAGCAGCTTGTTATAAAGCTGCAATGCCGTATCCAATGCTTCTCCCGGCTGGTCCGAATTCATCGCATCGGCAACCGCCTCCCCCAGCTCCATCGAGAGCGATTTGACATCCAGCGCATAATTGCTGGTTTCCGGGGAAAGTGAAATCATCGCCAACGGATTGGCATTATTCAATGCCACGATGCTTTTGTATTTATTTTTCAATTCCCGACGGTTATGGACATTTGTCTTAGGATTCACTTTAGGAATGAAACCGCCGGCATAATAATTATAGGCTTCAACCATGTGATCATCCCTTTCCTCTTTCCATACAATCCTAGTACTTCAACTTTAGTATACACTAATTTTTCCCAATATGCAATTCTTTTATACAAATTTTTAACAAATTGATATGCTTTTTTGTTGATTTTTTGTCCATTATGCTTTAAAATAGAATTACTAAATTTGATATTTTTTTATCATAATAAATGAAAGGATGGTATTAGAAAAATGAATAACATGCCAAAAATGAAAATTGGAATTGTTGCAGTAAGTCGTGACTGCTTTCCAGAGTCACTTTCTGTAAACAGAAGAAAAGCACTTGTTGAGGCTTATGCAAAAAAATATGATGCAGCGGACATCTATGAGTGTCCAATCTGTATTGTTGAAAGTGAAATTCATATGGTTCAGGCTTTGGAGGATATCAAAAAAGCCGGATGTAATGCTCTTTGTGTATATCTTGGAAACTTCGGACCGGAAATTTCCGAAACTCTTCTTGCAAAACACTTTGAGGGACCAAAAATGTTCGTTGCCGCAGCAGAAGAATCCGGAAACAGCTTGATGGACGGACGTGGAGATGCTTACTGTGGTATGCTCAATGCAAGTTACAACTTGAAACTTCGTAATGTAAAAGCATATATCCCAGAGTATCCGGTTGGAACAGCTGAGGGATGCGCAGATATGATTCACGAATTCCTTCCAATCGCTCGTGCCGTATACGCATTGAACAACTTGAAGATTATCAGCTTTGGACCTCGTCCATTGAACTTCCTTGCTTGTAATGCTCCAATCAAACCACTTTACGATCTTGGTGTTGAGATTGAAGAGAACTCCGAGCTTGACTTGTTCGAAGCATTCAAAAAACATGAAGGCGATGCACGTATTCCAGATGTTGTTAAAGACATGGAAAATGAGCTGGGTGCCGGAAACAAAAAACCGGAAATTCTTGCAAAACTTGCTCAGTACGAGTTGACATTGCTTGACTGGGTTGAAGAACATAAAGGATATCGTGAATTTGTTGCCATCGCTGGAAAATGCTGGCCAGCATTCCAGACACAGTTTGGATTCGTACCTTGCTACGTAAACAGCCGTTTGACCGCAAAAGGAATTCCGGTATCTTGTGAAGTAGATATCTACGGTGCACTTTCCGAATACATCGGAACCATCGTAAGTGAAGATACTGTTACTCTTCTTGACATCAACAACTCCGTACCTCAGGATTTGTATGCTGAAGACATTCAGGGAAAATATGGCAGCTACACATTGAAAGACACATTCATGGGATTCCACTGTGGAAATACAGCTTCCAGCAAACTTTCCTTCTGCGAGATGAAATACCAGAAGATCATGGCTCGTTCTCTTCCAATCGAAGTTACAAACGGAACTCTCGAGGGAGATATCGTTCCTGGAGATATTACATTCTTCCGTCTTCAGAGTACAGCTGATGCAAAACTTCGTGCTTACATCGCACACGGTGAAGTTCTTCCGGTTGCTACACGCAGCTTTGGTGCTATCGGTATTTTCGCAATTCCTGAGATGGGACGTTTCTACCGTCATGTATTGATTGAGAAAAACTTCCCTCATCATGGTGCTGTTGCATTTGGTCATTTCGGAAAGACACTTTTCGAAGTATTCAAATATCTCGGTGTTGAGATGGATGAAATCGGATACAATCAGCCAGCTGGCGTTCGTTATCCTACAGAAAATCCATTTGCATAATAAGAAATTAATCGAAATTCATATTTTACTAGCGACTCGAGTCCGGGTCGCTAGTGTATTATAACAGTAACTGAGAATTATATAGTAAAGGAGACTATTACATGTATTACATAGGTGTAGACCTTGGTACCTCTGCTGTCAAACTTCTTCTTATGGAAGCAGATGGTTCCATCAAAAATATTGTTTCAAAAGAATATCCTCTTTCTTTTCCAAATCCTGGCTGGTCGGAGCAAAAACCAGAGGATTGGTGGGAAGCCGTTGTAACCGGTATCAAAGAACTCACTGACGGATTTGAGAAAGACAAAGTTGCCGGCATCAGTTTTGGTGGACAGATGCATGGACTTGTTATCTTGGACAGCGATGACAATGTTATCCGTCCGGCTATTCTTTGGAACGATGGACGTACAACCAAAGAAACCAATTATTTAAACGAAGTCATCGGAAAAGACAAATTGTCTCAATATACTGCAAATATTGCATTTGCCGGATTTACCGCTCCAAAGATTCTTTGGGTAAAAGAAAATGAGCCGGAAAACTTCAAAAAAATTGCAAAAATTATGCTTCCAAAAGACTATATCGCTTACAAGATGACTGGAGTTCACAGCTGTGATTATTCTGACGCATCCGGTATGCTTTTAATGGATGTCAAAAACAAATGCTGGTCCAAGGAAATGATGGAAATATGCGATGTAAAAGAAGAACAGCTTCCAAAACTGTATGAAAGTTACGAAGTAACCGGCAACCTCACAGAGGCTGCTGCTGCCGAGCTGGGACTTACAACCAATTGTAAGATTGCCGCAGGAGCAGGCGACAATGCCGCTGCTGCTGTAGGAACCGGAACTGTTGGGGATGGCGGATGTAACATTTCTCTGGGAACCTCCGGAACCATCTTTATCTCCAGCAAGGAATTTGGTGTGGATAAGTTCAATGCTCTTCACTCCTTCGCTCACGCAGATGGAAACTATCATTTGATGGGATGTATGCTCAGCGCCGCTTCCTGCAACAAATGGTGGATGGACGAAATCATCGGAACCAAGGATTATCCGGCAGAGCAAAAACCGATTACTGAGGACAAATTGGGAGAGAACAACGTTTACTATCTTCCATATTTGATGGGTGAACGTTCTCCTCACAACAATCCGGATGCACGTGCTCTTTTCATCGGTATGTCCATGGATACCACAAGAGCCGACATGACTCAGGCGGTATTGGAAGGTGTGGCATTTGCTATTCGTGATTCTTTCGAAGTTGCAAAGGATCTGGGTATCAACATCACAGAGACAAAGATTTGCGGTGGTGGAGCTAAGAGTCCTCTTTGGAGAAAAATCGTTGCCAATGTATTGAATATCAAAGTAAATATCATCGAAAGCGAAGAAGGTCCGGGACTTGGCGGTGCCATGCTGGCTGCCGTTGCCTGCGGAGAATATGCTTCCGTAGAAGAAGCCGCTGCTAAGATTGTCAAAGTCATCGATACCGTAGAACCAGATGCTGCTTTGGCTGAAAAATATGACAAGAAATATGCTAAATTCAAACAAATCTATCCAACTGTAAAAGATTTGTATGATACCTTAAAAGCATAATTCCAGTCTGCACATTTACAAAAGAACATAAATCCACTCCCTTTCCCAATCAAATTGGGAGTGGATTATTTTTACCCATTCAATTGTGTCATTTTTTTGGCACTTTCGTAGAAAAAGGAGGTAGTTGCCATGATTAAATTTCGTAAAAACACTGCTATGCTTATCATCACTTCCCTTGTACTTGGTGTGATAGCATATGGCAATCAGACAACTGTAGTTACAGCAAAAAAGACACCTGCAAAAGTACAATCCATCGCATTTAAAAATGTGAAAAAGAGATTAAAGTTGCAAAAAGGAAAGAAATATCAATTGCGCCCGTTGGTTAAAGTCACACCAAATAAAAAGAAATATTGTACCGTGACTTACACCTCTTCCAACAAGCAAGTGGTATCCGTAACCAAAAAGGGATTATTGAAAGGTGTGAAAAAAGGGACCGCAACCATACGAGCCATTTCCAAAATCAATCCAAAGAAAAAGGCAAGTATTAAAGTAACGGTAACCCAGGATATTTTGGTGAAAAAAATCGTACTGGACCGCACCAAACTTACTGTATGTGAAACCGAAGAAGAAGATATCTTTCTTTCTATCAAACAAATTCTTCCCAGCAATGCAAAAAACAAAGATGTTACCTGGGAAAGTGATGACGAAGATGTAATAGATGTGGACGACGATGGGGAGCTTTCCATCGGCGACCCGGGAACCGCCACCATTTATGTGACGGCTGATGACGAAGGTGGTGCCTATGCCACCTGTGATGTCACCGTAACCGAAGACACATCCCTGTCTGATGAGGATGACGACGACGGCGATGACGACGAGGATGAGGACGACGACGAAGAATAAAACCTAACTCAACTGCCGGATTTTTTTCAAGTCCGGCAGTTTTTTTTGCAAAAAATGTAGAATATTTCTCCAAAATAGTGTATCATGGTAGAAAAAGATAAAAAAGGGGATTAAAAATGTCAAATAAATATAAACGAAAATATCAAAAAAAGGAAACCAAACTCTGGCAGGATATCTTGCTTTTGTTGCCCGTATTATTGGGTCTGTGTGTTGTACCGTTGATTGTGCTCACTCACGATTTTACCATTGACTTTTCACAGTTTGACTGGTTTAACAATTCAGCTTTAACTGGGCAAATTGATTCCTTTGGCTACGCAAAAAGTGTAGCTCTTACAATTGCCGGTATCGCAGGACTAATCTTTCTTGGTGGATATTGGTGGAAAGAGACAAGTGACAGAAAACTTTCTTCCAAAGAATTCTTTTCCGGCGTAGACAAGAAAATAGCCATCCTTTTGGGGATTCATCTCCTCATGGTAATTATTTCATCGATTGCAAGCAAATACAAAGATCTGGTATTCAATGGTGGTGGTTACAACCAATGGCAGACCATGTGGGTACTTCTTTCTTATGGTATCCTGTTTTTCTTTGCCTACTTTATGATTGATTCCGAGAAAAAAGTATATATTTTGTATTATGGATTGATGATACAGTTAGCTATTATGGCTCATCTTGGCTTTATGCAAGCCATTGGCAAAAACCCACTGTTACAAGACTGGCTGCAAAAAATCATTACAAAGTTCAGCAAAGTCAGTGGTATCAGTTTTAGCAAAGACGTCTCCGATGTTATATTGACCTTTTCCAACCCCAACTATTCCGGTACTTTTGTAGCTTTGATGCTGCCTGTTGCCATTGCCTTTATTTTTGTCAATGTCACGCAAAAATTATGGTTGAATATCCTATTTAAACTTGCCGGTATCGCAATAGCTGCCGGGTTTGTAAAAACATTAATAGGATCCGGTTCTTCCGCTGCAGGTTTTGCTATGATTGCCGTATCCCTGATAGCCGTCTTCTTCATTGTAACCGGATTTTTTGAGAAAAAAGATTTTTCTAATTCTTCCTTAAGCGAAGATGAGATTCATACCATTCAACGCAAACAGCGGACAAAAGCCATTGTTACCATTGCGGTATCCCTCGTGACAGGTGTGGCTGTCATCGTCGGAGCATTTCAAACAACCTATGTAAAAAATACATTGGTGAAGTTGGCAAAAGGTACTACAGATGCCAGAAATCTGGTTTCTATCATCAACGAAAGTGCCAACCGCATGCAGGTCAATTTCCGAAATGGCGAAAGTTTTGAATTGGATGTCACCCTGGGAAACAATTCCAATGCCACATTTAAAATAACCGACTCCAGTGGAAAAGATATTCCTCTGCAATGGGACACAGAAAAAGAAGTTTACATCCCGCAGGACAAACGTTTCAGTATGTTATCCTTTGAGCCAAAACGCTACGGAATGGATGGCGGGGTCAAAGATGCCTTTGTATTGTCCGACGTTCCAAACAGTATTTCCTTTACCTTTATGTATGACAACAACGAATGGAAATATTATACTCCTTACGGCAAATTAATTAAGTTGCATGCGGTAGAGCGATTTGGCTTCCAAAACTCAGAAAATATGGCCAGTCGTCGTGGATATATCTGGTCAAGAAGTATTCCATTGATGAAAACTTATTGGTTCAAAGGTATCGGACCAAACTGCTTCATCATCGCCTTTCCAAATGACGATTTTGTAGGTTCCAAACGTGTGGGCAACAAAACATTATTGGTAGATAAGCCTCATAATACATTTTTGCAAACCTATATCCAAACAGGCGGTATCTCTGCCATTGCCTATTTGGGGCTGTGGATTCTTTATGTGATTCAGTGTGCCCGTCTATTTTGGAGAAAGAAACTTTCCAATAATATGTATCGAATCGCCTTTGGAATCTTTATTGGAACCATCTCCTACTCCATCGTTAGTCTTACTAACGATGCTGTCATAGGCGTTCAATCCTCGTATTGGATTTTACTTGGATTGGGTTATGCCATCAACCGAATCATCCAAAAACAATAAAAAAAAGGAAATGATAATTCCCCATCAAATTGGGGGTTATCATTTCCTCTTTTTTTTCGTTCTATCTCAAAAATACAAGCGGATTTACCGTCTCATTTTTTTGCTTCACCTGATAATACAGATTGGGGCCTTCCACCGAATAATACTTGGTAGGTTTGGCAATTTTTCCAAGAACCTGACCTTCGGACACAGAATCGCCCTTGGATACCGTCACATCTTTGAGCTGGCCATAAATCACTTTGAACCCGTCTCCGATGGCAACGGTCACCGTGTTTCCAGTCTCCTCATTTTTCACAATGGATTTGACGATACCGGATGCACTGGCTTTTACACTTTGCCCCACTTCGCTTCCTATAATCATGGCAGGATTGGTTTTATATTGAGACAGTGTCGGGAAAAAAACGACTTTATCCGCACTATATTCAATCAAAATATCCCCTTCCACCGGCCACAAAAGCCCTGTTTCCTGATCAAAATGCAGATTATCTTTGGCACTGACCTGTTTCATGGTCTCTTTCTTTTCCTTCTTCTTCTCCTGCTTTTTCTCTTTCACTTCCGATTGGACGCGAGCCGAAGATGCTTCTTCGCTGTCCTTCTCCTCTGTTTCCTGCTCCGGAGCCGCTGTGGCTGCCACCGGTGTAGGCACCACCAGTTCCGTCTCTTCCGCCATCGGTACATTTTCCGAGATACTTTCCGGTTTTGAAAAAACATTCATGCAAAGTGCAGCAATCACTGCGATACAGACAATCCCACTTAAAAGCGATATATAAAAACCTTTTTCTTTCTTCATTTTTTTCACCTCGATTCTTGATTTGCATTTTCTATGCTATCTATATTTTTTCCCGAATCTCAGTGAATATACATTTTTAGGGCAAATATTTTTTTAACCAGCGGTAAAAGCGAATCATCAAAAAACTAATCATTGCGGTAAAAATAGCACATACGAAAAGATAAAGCACCGCATTCACTTTTGCCAATGAATCTTTGAAAAAAATCATCGGAAGTCGCTGATAAATATAGAATGGAAATAAATTTTTTCCTATGTAACAATAAACACGATTATAGCCACGAAAACTCATGGTTATAAACACAATTAGCACCGAAAAAATAGCACTTAAAATGATAAAAAACAGTTTTCGTTCCAACCGAATTTGATAAAAATAGGCAAATACCCCTGTCACAATAAGGATAGCGCCTATATAATAGAGTTTTCCCAAAGAACCCGAAATTATCTTCTCTACCCTCTTGCGACAAAGAGAGAAAAGCATTCCCGTACTATAGCATAAAATCGTATCATACCACCAGCCACCTTTACCGGCATGACGCATCCAGAGGATATAGACGAAACTTAAAAATACAACCCCGGCAACACCTATTATCAATGGCATTTTCTTAAAAATCTTAGTCTCCATGCAACGAAATACCACATATGTCGCCAGATACAAATACATAATGGCAAAAACATACCAGTTACTGTTGCCCAATGTCTCCCAGGCGAAAAATGTCTTGATGGCAAAGCCCACAGTAGGCACATTTCCCATGGCACAACTGAAAACCAGATAAATCAAAGCTGCCACTTCAAAATATACAACAAATGGCAAAATGCGTTTCCCCGGGAAAGAACGGATATATCCCTCTTTTTGTCGGATGGACTCCATGATACCATATCCGGAATAAAATAAAAACATGGCTACAATCAACTGCCCCAGACACTTATTGACCTGTAAATAATACAAATCTGCCTGATTAAAAACAAACTCATCCAAATATTGAATAATGTGGGTCATAAAAACCGTGGTGAGAAAATATCCGTTGACGGAAGCTGTCATTTCTCTGGAGCAATATGCCGATTTTCCGGAAACCGACTTGCTTAATGCAAACTTTCCTCTGGTTCCCACTCCCACAGCGGAGAGTAACAGAAACAAAAGGCAAAACACAAATACAAAAATCATTTTCTCTTTTCTCCTAAAATCCTTTGCTTATAAAAAGCGGAATTTTTTGCCAATTCTTTTTGAACCTTTTCATCTCCATATTCTTCCAGTATCGTCGGTTTGTCCGAAAACAAATTGGTTCCAAGGCCGATTCTGTCACCCTGAATTTTCACTCCCATAGCCGCAAGGGTCGTGGGGTACATATCCATGGGATAAAAAGCCCGCTTTGTGCCGGAAACCGGCTCTGCCACTCCATTTAGTATACAGGAATATACTCTCCGTGGCACACTTCCGTCATACTGTTCCCGGATATAATTATTATCCATGGTACAATGATCCCCGGAAATAACGATTGTGGTATCTTGGTAAAAATCCTGGCTCTGAATCCAGCGAACAAACTCCTCCACCCGCTTTGAAGAACATGCCAGCACATTGTCATATTGTCTGTCAAAATGATTCTCGCAATCTTCACAGGCAAACCCGCCAATATGGTGAGTATCCACCGTCAGCAGGGAAAAATGAAAGGGTTTATCTCCCTTTGCCAGACGCAAAATCTCTTCTTTGGCAAAAGCAAATAATTTTTTGTCCTCAAATCCCCACCATTCATAATAATCCTTGGGAATCTTTCCCTGCTCCTTGGCATAGGGATAATCATAGACAAAATAATCCCCATGCTGCTGAAAATACATCTTACGACCTCCAAAGGTCAAATCCGAACCCACCATAATCTCCTGCTCATAGCCCTCTTTTTTCAACACATCCCCAATAGCTGTAGCTCCCGGCATGAAAGCCGCTTTTTTGCTCTTATAATTTTTCCCGCCAAGAGAAATCATAAGGGGATAGCCGCAGGTCTGGGAAACCATGGCTCCCGTGGTCCAAGAAGCCCCCCTAGTCGGTGTGGCACCTCCCAATTTCCCATTTTCAGAAAAATGGATTCCTTCTTTGGCTAACTTGGTCAATTCAGAAATTCGGTTCTCATCCATGGCCCCACCCTCTTCTTTCGAAGAAAATGTACTTTCCATGGATTCCAAAAAAATGTAAATTAAGTTTCTTTTTTTCTCCGGAAAGGTCAGAAGCCCCTGTGTCACTGGAGCCGCCTCTTCCTCCAGAAAAGAGGATTCTTTTCGCTGCGCCATCAGGCACCCAAACGTATCAAAGGAATTCAAAATCACCACCAAAGCCATGACAAACAAGACAATGGCTGCCACTAGCAAAATCCCTGTCACCTCTATAAAATGACAAAGAATGCTCCCCGCTATAGCAAAACAGACTCCAATTCCCATGAGTATTCCATAGGAGCGAAAATAATCGAAAATCATCTCATTGCTGGTACCCTTCATCGGCACTTTCAAGTGAAAGACAATTTCCTCCCAGGACAACCCATTAAAATTTTTCTTCAAAAACAAATAAACCGTATACAAAATAACAGCCCCCACCAAAAGGACCATGGAAATTACCATTTTACTCATATCTATCATCTCTTTTCTCAATTCTGAAAGCCTAAATTTTTATCCATTTTATGATACCACATGAGGGAAAAAAGTTCAAACTGGTTTTGAAGAAAAAGCCCCCAAATCCACCCTCTTTCACCTCAATTTTACAAGATTGGTACTCCTGTAAAGAAAGTTGCCATCGCAAAGACCGCAACTTCCACCTGGCAGAGTGCGAACTATTACATTGAAGAAAAAAATGGCCAGAAGCAAAAAGTATATCCTAAATATACGGATACATTGAAAGCTGCCAAAAACACCTTTACGATTATGAATGGTCGTAACATGGTGGTAAAAGCTTCTGTATCTCCAAAGAAAGCAACACGCAAATCTTTGAAATGGTCTACCAATAAGAGTTCCATCCTGAAAGTCGTTGGAAGCGGTACAAAAGCAACCGTTATCGCTCGTAAAATTGGTAAGGCAAATGTAACAGCAGAAGCAACCGA
>JALEKC010000143.1 GCA_022769325.1 Eubacterium sp.
GCATTGAATCCGAAAATCTTTGAAAAGTTTAAAGAGAAAACCGGGTTTGACATTATGGAAGGATTTGGACAGACGGAGACTACCATGTTGATTGGTAATATCAAGGGGATGACTCCAAGACCGGGTTCCATGGGAAAACCAAGCCCGCTGTATGATGTGGCAGTGATGCTTCCGGATGGAACCATTGCGAACCATGGGGAAGAAGGAGAAATCGTTGTAAAAGTTTCCGACGGAGTACCAGATGGTTTGTTTACCGGATATTACAATGACAAGGAAAAAACGGATTCGGTTTGGTATGATGGCTATTATCATACCGGAGATACAGCTTGCATGGATGAAGATGGTTATCTTTGGTATGTTGGTCGTGTGGATGATGTGATTAAGTCTTCCGGATACCGCATCGGACCATTTGAAATTGAAAATGAAATTATGAAATTACCATATGTTCTTGAATGTGCTGTCACTTCGGTTCCAGACAAACTCCGTGGTCAAGCTATTAAAGCGACCATTGTTTTGGCGGATGGAAGCGAGGGGGATGACCATATGAAAAATGATATTGTAAAATATCTGAAGAAAAATGTGGCTTCCTATAAATGGCCAAAGATTGTGGATTTTGCCAAAGAATTGCCAAAAACAATCAGTGGTAAAGTACGACGTGCCGAAATCAAAGCACAGGACTGGGCTGAGGATGGCGAAGAAACGAAGTCGGAAATTCCTGAAGTGGAAAAGGAAGAAGCCAAGGTAAATGTTGATGTCAAGGAAAATGAAGAGAATATTCCGGAAACCGCAAAGGAGACGGAAGAAAAAAAAGAAGACTAGATACTACTTGACAGTTTCCAACCATGAGAGTAAACTAAAAGATAGAAAATATACATCAAAGGAAGTTGGTTAACTATGGAAAAAAAGAACATTGACTGGTCCAATTTGGGATTTGGCTATCGTGAGACAGATAAGCGTTTTGTGGCAAATTACAAAGATGGTGCCTGGGATGAGGGAAAACTGATTGATGATCCCAATATTACAATGAGCGAATGCGCGTGTGTTCTTCAATATGCACAGACTTGTTTTGAGGGGTTAAAGGCTTACACGGCAGAAGATGGACATATTGTTTGTTTTCGCCCGGACTTAAATGCAGAGCGTATGGCAAATACGGCGAAACGACTTGAGATGCCGGTCTTTCCGGAAGATAAATTTATTGATGCTGTCGTGCAGACAGTTTTGGCAAATGAAGCCTATGTTCCACCTTATGGTTCCGGGGCAACCTTATACATTCGTCCGTTTATGTTTGGTATCGGACCGGTAATTGGCGTGGCACCGGCTACAGAGTATCAGTTCCGTGTATTTGCTACACCGGTAGGTCCATATTTCAAAGGTGGTGCAAAACCAATTACGATTCGCGTCAGTGATTTTGACCGTGCAGCCCCAAATGGTACGGGACATATTAAAGCAGGTTTGAACTATGCTATGAGCCTGCATGCTATTGTGGATGCACATAATCAAGGATACGCAGAAAATATGTATCTGGATCCAAAGACAAGAACAAAAGTAGAAGAAACCGGTGGAGCAAACTTTATTTTCGTCACCAAAGATGGTAAAGTTGTCACACCAAAGAGCAATAGCATTCTTCCTTCTATTACCAGACGTTCTTTGATAACGATTGCAAGAGATGTTCTTGGACTTGAAGTAGAAGAAAGAGAAGTTTACTTTGATGAAGTAAAAGATTTTGCAGAATGTGGACTTTGTGGAACCGCAGCGGTTATTTCTCCGGTTGGAAAAGTGGTTGACCATGGAAAAGAAATCTGTTTCCCAAGTGGTATGGAAAAAATGGGCGAGGTAACACAAAAATTGTATGATACACTTACCGGTATTCAGATGGGACATATCGAAGGCCCAGAAGGATGGGTTAAAGTTATCAAATAACCATAAGATGGTTCTAGAAAATGAGACCACATATTTTTTCGGGAAGATATGTGGTCGTTTTTATACAATGAATATCTGAATAGATAGGAAAGAATGGAGGAATTGATGGAGACGATAGCAAGTTTTACAGTGGATCATTTAAAACTTCTTCCGGGGGTTTATGTTTCACGAAAAGATTCTACCGGAAAAGACATTGTGACAACTTTTGATATTCGCATGACAAGACCCAATTTTGAACCTGTAATGAATACGGCAGAGATTCATGCCATTGAGCATTTGGGCGCTACGTTTTTACGGAACCACGAGACCATGGGAGATAAAATAGTCTATTTTGGCCCCATGGGATGCCGTACCGGATTTTATTTGATTTTGGCAGGGGATTATGAATCCGGGGATGTTGTGCCATTGTTGAAAGAGATGTTCACTTTTATCTGTGACTACGAAGGAAAAATTCCAGGGGCGGCGCCGGAAGAATGTGGAAATTATTTGGATTTAAATCTTCCTATGGCAAAATATATGGCAAAGCGTTATCTTTCGGATGTGTTAGAACATATTACAAAAGAGCGTCTGGAATACCAGTAGTCATTCTTTTGACAGCCAGTGCATATGTTAAAAGAAAAGGAATGCGGAAGTGGGACAGATGTTGCAATGGGAAGGAAAAATTGTGGACAATACAAATGTACAGCTGATTAAGGCGGCATTGCCATATCTTGATCTCCCGGTGGGGAACCATATTGATTTGGAAGGGCTGCTTCGGAGTATCCGCAAATTTTGTCGAAGAAATGAAAGACAATTGATTGATCTTTTGCTACAGATTTTCATGTTTCGTCGTGTGGGTGAAATGATGAGCGTGGTGCAGGAATGTCAGTCCACCGAATCCGGCATGGAGGGTATGATGGATATTTTGAAAGGCCAGATGTCACCGGAACAGCAGGAAATGTTTGATATGATGTCTGTCTTGATGACCGCAATGAGTGAGGAAAATCATGAGCAATCTGGAAGAGATGTATGGGAAAATGCATCCTGCGAAAGCGAAGATTTTAAAACAACTGGAGCAACAGACCCAGGGGCATGAGATAAAGGCGGCTGCTCCTTTTATCATGCAGGCAATGAAGGAATTACAAAGACAGAATCTGTCCTTTTCCAAAGAGGAAATAGAAGTAATGATGGAAATACTTACTAGAGATATGGATGATTCGGAGAAGCAGCGAGTGGAAAAAATGAAACAAATTATAAAAACGAAAGGAAATAAGTAAGATGAAAAAAATAATACGAAATATGATTATGTCGGTGTTGGCCATAAGCCTCTGTTTGACCGGATGTGGCAGTGAAAAAAACGGCGAGAGTACAGATGCAGGAAAAGATACAAAACAGGCTGTTACCGGCGGTGCAGTCGAGGGAAACTTGACAGGAAAACACCATGCGAAAATTGTGGTAAAAGATTATGGAACGATTGAAGTTGAATTGGATGCGGATGAAGCACCGATTACGGTTACTAATTTTGCAAAGCTTGTGCAGGAAGGGTTTTATGATGGACTTACCTTTCATCGAATCATTTCCGGCTTTATGATTCAGGGAGGCGATCCGGAAGGTACCGGAACAGGTGGTTCCGACAAATCCATCAAGGGAGAATTTTCTTCCAATGGAGTGAAAAATTCCATTAAGCACACGCGCGGAACAATTTCCATGGCCCGTTCCAACGACCCGGATAGTGCCAGCTCCCAATTCTTCATTATGCATCAAGATGCGAATTATCTAGATGGTGAGTATGCAGGATTTGGACATGTGACTTCCGGTATGAAAGTGGTTGATAGCATATGCAAAAAGACCCCTGTGGCGGATAACAATGGAACCGTTGCCAAAAAGAATCAGCCGGTTATCGAAAAAATAGAATGGGTGGATTAATAAATTAGAAAAAAGAGCTCCCCTTTGGTATGGAAGGAATATCAAAGGGGATTTTTTTGAAAAAAATAAAAATTATTAGCACTCACTCTTGACGAGTGCTAATAAAAGTGATATAACATAATTGTAGCGATGATGGAAAGACTAAAAATGGTTATTGTATCATCCAATTAGCTTGCAGGCATCGTGCAGGAGATGCAGAATGGAGGCAGATTATGAATATTTCAAAATTTACACAAAAATCCGTTGAGATTTTAAACAACCTGGAGAAAATTGCATATGATTTTGGCGCCCAGGAAATTGTGCAGGAGCATTTGCTTTACGGGATGTTGACGGTGGAAGACAGCCTGATTAAAAAACTGATTGAAAAAATGGACATTGATGCGGATGTCTTTTTGGCACAGGTAGAAGGGCTGGTTCGAAAGCGTCCTCAGGTTCAAGGTGGACAGGTTTATATCGGACAGGACTTAAATAAGGTATTGATTTATGCAGAAAATGAGGCCAAGGCTCTTGGGGATGAGTACGTTTCGGTGGAGCATTTATTTTTAAGTCTGCTGCGAAAACCATCCAAAGAGATAAAGCAATTATTCCATGATTTTCAGATTGACCGGGAAAGATTTTTGCAGGCTCTTTCTAAAGTCCGTGGCAATCAGAAAGTCACTACGGATAATCCGGAAGCGATTTATGATAGTTTAAATAAATATGGCTATGATTTGGTGCAGAGAGCGCGGGAAAAGAAACTGGATCCAGTGATAGGCAGGGACTCGGAGATACGAAATATGATTCAGATTTTGTCTCGAAAAACTAAAAACAATCCTGTGCTAATCGGAGAACCCGGTGTCGGCAAAACGGCAGCAGTAGAAGGTCTGGCGCAGCGTATTGTGAGGGGAGATGTACCGGATGGTCTGAAAGATAAGATTATTTTTGCTTTGGATATGGGAGCATTGGTTGCAGGCGCAAAATATCGGGGCGAATTTGAAGAACGATTGAAAGCAGTCTTGGAAGAAGTCAAAGACAGCGATGGCCAGATTATATTATTTGTAGATGAACTTCATACCATTGTTGGTGCCGGAAAAACGGACGGTGCCATGGATGCCGGCAATATGCTGAAGCCAATGCTGGCACGAGGAGAGCTACATTGTATTGGAGCAACAACTCTGGATGAATATCGTATGTATATTGAAAAAGATGCAGCGTTGGAACGTCGTTTTCAACCGGTTATGGTGGATGAGCCAACCGTGGAAGATACCATATCGATTTTGCGTGGTTTGAAAGACCGGTATGAAATCTTTCATGGCGTAAAGATTACGGATGGAGCCCTTGTCAACGCGGCAGTTCTTTCCAATCGATATATTTCAGACCGTTTCTTGCCAGACAAAGCCATAGACCTTGTGGATGAGGCCTGCGCGCTGATTAAGACAGAATTAGATTCTCTTCCGACGGAGCTGGATGATGTTCAGAGACATATCATGCAATTGGAAATCGAAGAAGCCGCATTAAAAAAGGAAAGCGACAATTTGAGCAAAGAGCGTCTGGCAAATTTGCAAAAAGAATTGGCGGAATTGCGGGAAGAGTTTGCCGGAGCAAAGGCAAAATGGGATAATGAACGAAGTGCAGTAGAAAAGGTTCATACGTTAAAAACAGAGCTGGAAACCGTTCGAAATCAGATTGAGATGGCAAAAAACAGTTACGATTTGGATAAGGCGGCACAACTTCAATATGGAGATTTGCCGCGAGTGGAAAAACAGTTGCAGGAGGCAGAAGAAAAGGCTAAATCCGGGGATCAGTCTATGGTTCATGAAAGTGTAACGGAAGAAGAAATTGCTAAAATTGTCTCCCGTTGGACTGGAATTCCAGTGGCGAAGCTGACGGAATCCGAGCGAAATAAAACCCTTCATTTGGCAGATGCCCTTCACAAACGTGTGATTGGACAGGAGGAGGGGGTAACCAAGGTGACCGAAGCCATTCTTCGTTCCAAAGCCGGCATCAAGGATCCTACCAAACCCATCGGCTCCTTTCTTTTCCTGGGACCAACCGGTGTCGGAAAGACGGAACTGGCAAAAAGTCTTGCTGAAAATTTGTTTGATAATGAACAAAATATCATTCGGATTGATATGAGTGAATATATGGAGAAACATTCGGTGTCCCGCCTGATTGGAGCGCCTCCGGGATATGTTGGTTATGAAGAAGGCGGTCAGTTGACGGAAGCAGTACGAAGGAAACCGTATTCGGTTATTTTATTTGATGAAATCGAAAAAGCCCATCCGGATGTGTTCAATATCTTTTTACAGATATTGGATGATGGTCGTGTGACCGATTCCAAGGGCCGCACGGTGGATTTCAAAAATACGATTTTAATCATGACTTCCAATCTGGGAGCGGAGTATTTGCTGGATGGCATCGATGAGAATGGAAATATTCGCCCGGAGGCAGAGAAAAATGTGATGGAAAAACTACGGCTGAGTTTTAAACCAGAATTTTTGAATCGTCTGGATGAGACCATAATGTTTAAGCCATTGACCCGTGACAATATTCGAGGCATCATCGATCTTTTGATGCAGGATCTGAATCGTCGTCTGGCTGACCGGGAGTTGACAGTGGAAATGACGGACAAAGCGAAAGATAAGGTGGTTGCGGAGGCTTATGAACCATCTTATGGTGCAAGGCCTTTGAAACGATATATCCAGAAAAAGGTAGAAACTTTGCTTGCAAAAAAGATTCTGTCAGATGAATTACATGCCGGTGAGAAGTTTGTTATAACGGAGGAAATGCTCTAACCCCTTTGTGTCAATGATTTAGTACAATGAATTTTCATAACACCCCTTGCGAATTTTGTCATATAGTAATATAAAAACAAAATAGCAAGGGGATTTTTTTATGAGTTCGTATTCTATGAATTGCAATTGTAAGCAAAATCCAAGACCACGCAATCAAATGCCGGTATATTCATCACCGAAGGATGATTGCGGATGTCAATCGGAGCAGCAAATGTCGGAAATGCCGCCACGACCCTATCCGGAAGGTCCGTCTCTGGCTCTTGCTTCCGTTAAATGGCAAAAATGGAAAAATGTCATGGATGCCGGAAGTGCACTGCAACACGGTTCCATCTTTGAAGATCTTGTGCTCCCGTTTGTAGGTGCAAAAGCAGCTTGTTCACATTGTGCACAGCCATCATATCAAGGGAGGGATCGTCGATGAATCAAATGGAAAAAAAGAAATTACTTCGGTATATCCAGGAAGTGGGATTTGCCATTGATGATATCGTTCTTTATCTGGATACCCATCCCTGTGATGAGGAAGCTCTGCAATACTATAGCAAATATAAAAAACTCTATCACGAAGCTGCGAAAGAATATACCAAATACTATGGACCTTTGCAAAATGAAAATGTCATGGTTGATGGCCGGTGGACATGGGTCGAAGGACCTTGGCCATGGGAAGGAGGGTGCTGATTTATGTGGAATTATGAAAAACGTTTGCAATATCCGGTAAATATATCGCGACCAAATGCAGAAATGGCGAAAGTGATAATTTCGCAATTCGGAGGTCCCAATGGTGAAGTGGGAGCTGCCATGCGATATCTTTCCCAACGGTATTCCAATACAAATCGTAAAGTGGCAGGTGTGCTGACGGATATCGGAACGGAAGAATTAGCCCATATGGAAATGATTTGCGCTATTGTGCATCAGCTCACCAAAAATCTTACGGCGGAAGAATTGCAAGAGCAGGGATTTGCTCCTTACTATATTGATCATACCATTGGCCTTTGGCCTCAGGCAGCGTCTGGCGAACCTTGGAGTGCAACTGGTATTCAGTCCACCGGAGATCCGATTGCCGATATGCATGAGGACATGGCGGCAGAGCAAAAAGCACGTTTGACATACGATAATATTTTGCGACTTGTGAAAGACCCGGAGGTATGTGATCCTATCCGCTATCTGCGCCAACGAGAAATTGTTCACTATCAACGATTTGGCGAAAGCCTTCGATTGATTACAGATGATTTAGACCACAAAAATGTGTATGCATTTAATCCGGATTTTGATAAGCAGTTTTGTAAATAAATGGAAAAATAATAGAAAATAGAAAAAAAGAGGCTGTCACCTGACGATTTGCTAATCGCTAAAGTGACAGCCTCGAATTAATAAAACATAATATGTTTCAATATTATTCTATTCTTACATGATTTTTCAACTGAAAGTTTTCGTCATTTGAGCAAAGATAAATGATACCTTCAATAAAGCCTACAATTGCTGGTATTCCTGTCCAGCAGAAGCAAAGATAGAGAATTCCCATTCCGATTTTGCCCATATAGAATTTATGTACTCCGATTGCACCCAAGAAAATTCCTAATAAGCCAGCTGCTATCTTGTTTTTGATTGGCCACGATGGGTTAATACCTGTTACATAAACCTGCTGAGGAGCTGCTTGTTGAATAACAACCTGTGGTTGAGGTTGCTGAACTTGCTGAGCAGCTTGCTGAACTGCTAATTTCTCTCCGCAAAATTTACATTCTGTTGCACCTGGATCAATAGGTGCACCACACTGTGGACATTTGTTTTCTTCCATAATATAATCCTCCTGAAATTTATTTTCTACCCATGATGTACATAGGAGTAGATATCAAACAATAAATAAATAACAAACAAAAATTTGTTAAAAGAAAAAGTACATGTGGCATAGTTACCATCAATGCTAAATTTACCACATCCAGAACTATCGTATAGATGACAGTAACTACCATTAATGGCACGAAGAATCCAATCTTAATTGGCTTATATATTATATTACCCAAAACAAAGTAAGTCAATAATACAAATCCAATAATTTCAAATACCATTGCTGTTTCAAAATTTGCGAGAGCATCAACACGTAATATTGCAAAGAATACATACATGATAATTGCAATATAAAAGCAAATAGTAAACGAAGAAAGAATTATCTTTAATCCCTTTTTGCCCATATACTACACCTTCTTTCCGCATTCTGGACAGAATTTCGTACCAGGCACTAGTTTGTTACCGCATTCACATATAATTTCACTATTATTAAATCCACATTCTGGACAAAACTTTGATGCAATCGGAATCTGTGCACCGCAAGAGGCACATGATTTTGTGTCTTCTCTATGTATTGGATTACCTACAGTCTGATTCATAGATGCTCCCATACCCATGGCAGCTCCCAAACCAATACCACCAGCGGCAAATGCACCCGCAACACCGCTTTCATTATTTGCTGCACCTTCATATACATCAAAGGATCTTTTTGTTGCGTATCTTCCATCACCCATGATTTCAAAGGCGGCTTTATCTTCAAGAATTTTATTGATTTTCTCAAAGTCCTCATCAGGAAAGTTAATCGATTGGATATAAAAGTTTGCTACCGAAAATCCATACTTCGTAAACTCCGATGAAATTTGTTCTTTTACATTTTCAGAAAGGCTTTCTAATTTAGTAGATATCTCCAAAGCAGATATTCCATTTGTAATAATTGCCTCAGCAATTGCAGTCTTAACTTTAATGACAAGGAGTCCTCTGTAGTACTCCTTTATTTTGTCAAATTTTACAATGTCTGCTTTCTGCATTCCACCTATAACTTCTTTGAATAAGGTAATTGCATCAAGTATTCTCAGTCCCATCTGTCCAAATGCACGAATTCTTAACTTGACATAATATTTTGGATCAATTAATTGAATTGGATCAATTGTACCCCAATTTATGTCAAGTCTAACGGTTGTATTTACAAAATACACTTCTGCGCTAAATGGAGTTTTACCACCAAAAGGTAGATTGATAAGACCCTTCAAGATTGGCAAGTTTTCAGTTGCTAATGTATGAGTGCCGGGATAAAATACATCTGCTACAACTCCACTTTTAACAAAAAGGGCAACCTGTCCCTCTTGAACTATCAACTGTGTCCCGAGAACCAAGTCTTCAGAAGGATACTTATAAATCAGCCAATCTCGACTTTTCAAACCATCGAAGCGTACAACATCTATAATCGCCATGGTCGTCATCTCCTTACCTAAAATATATGATAAATACTACTACATTATACTACCCAAAATAACAAAAATCAACAATTTTCTATTTTAAAGGAATGGAGAAAATATTACAGTTTTCCCCATATACCGCGAATAAGTCTACAAGAAAGAGTAGGGTGATACGTTATTTATCCTTCCCCTATAACCGTGTTCTTGTTATTTTCCCATTCCGCAATCTGGTGGTCCATCATAAGGATGTGGTGAGTCAGCCAGTCCAGGAGATAAATGATTAAATCTTCCAGGTATTCCTGCTGGTGGTCATCGATAAAATACATGTCGTCCAAATCCAATTTTACCAGTCTTTCAATAAAAGCTTTATGAGCATTTTTCTGCTGTGGAAGTCCCGGATAACCGATTTTTTTCATATAGGATTCTTCATCACGAAAATGTTCTTCGGTATAGGCATGCAGTTCATTCAGAATGTCCATGATTTCGTCGTATTTATCGTATAGCATTTTTTCCTGAACCAACTCATTTGCCTGATGAATAATATCAAATAAAGTCTTATGTTGTTCATCGATGAATGAAATGCCTGTTTTGTATCGACTCGTAAAAGCAAAAATATCCTCCTCTTTTTTCTCTAATTTTCCTATCATCATATCGCTGTGTAAAATATGGCGGAACAGCCAAAGTACCCAATATTGCATGATTCCTTCCATTTTCTTTACAGTCAGCGTGTCGTCTACCGGCAGCTCATTTACTCTGTCGATAAATGCTGCATGAGCCTTTTTTTG
>JALEKC010000147.1 GCA_022769325.1 Eubacterium sp.
AGAGATGAGATATAATCATTGCTGGAAGATGAAAAAAATGGAGGATATTGAAATGGCTGAAAAAGAAGAATACTGGGACATTTATGATAAAGAAAAGCATCGCACCGGACGTCAGATGAAGCGGAATGACTGGTGCTTAAAAGATGACGAATATCATTTGACTGTTCTTGGTGTGGTTGCACATAAAGATGGAAGATTTTTGATTACCAAGAGGGTAATGACAAAAAGTTGGGCACCCGGCTGGTGGGAAGTATCCGGAGGAGCTGCCATGGCAGGAGAAGACTCCCGGGAGGCGGTTTTAAGAGAAGTTTTGGAAGAAACCGGACTGGATGTTTCAGGATGGGAGGGCGGATATCAATTTACCTATCATCGTGAAAATCCGGGAGAAGGAGATAATTATTTTGTGGATGTATACAAATTTATCGGTGATTTTCAGGAAGAAGATGTTCATCCACAGCAGGAAGAAACGGATGGATTCATGCTGGCAACGTTAGAAGAAATTCGGGCATTTGCCAAAGAAGGAATTTTCCTTCATTATGACAGTATACAACAAGTGTTTGAAGAAAAAGAAAAATAGAAAATGACATAAACAAAAGAGAAGCTGGTCCAATGACGGGCTTCTTTTTTGTTGCAATAAGCTGTCATGCAGAAAATAGAAAGAAATAGTTGACAGAAAAAAAGAAAAGAGTATAATATCATTAGCAAGCTAATTATTAGCCTATAAACAATTAACGTATTAATGATTATTTGGACAGAAGGGAGGATACAAATGGAACCAAGAGGAAGATGTCATATGAAGATGGATGAAGAAACGGTGATTCGTACATCAAATTCCATCCAGTTACTGATATTTATTTCCCAGCTCCATCGACGTAAAATGGAAAGATTATTGGAGGGAACAGGACTTCATCGTGCACAGCATCGAATGTTGATGACGCTGTCTGACGGACAGTTTACATCTCAAATAGAATTGGCCAATGTGCTGGAAGTGTCAGCGGCAACGGTGGCAGTTTCCCTAAAAAAACTGGAGAAGGGTGGCTATATCCAAAAGTCCCTGCAAGAACATGATTCTCGAGTGCGCTTTGTAGAGTTGACGGAAAAAGGGCATCGTGTAGTGGATGAAAGCAAGAAAATTTTCCATGACATGGACGGAAAAATGTTGGAAGGTTTTGATGAGCAAGAATTGGATACCCTTCATACCCTTTTAGGAAAAATGTATCATAATGCAAAAAATATAGAATAAAGGAGAAGAGAAAAATGGGAATTTATAAAAAATATATCACCCCCTATCTTTCGGCTTTTATTTTAGGACCGATATTTATGATTGTTGAGGTGATTGGAGAAGTTTTTCTTCCCAAACTGATGTCACTGATTATCAATGAGGGAATCAAAGGCGGTGCCGGAAATGGATATATTATCAGTCACGGAATCATGATGGTTCTTTTGGCTTTGTGTATGATGGTAGGCGGTGTGTTGGGAGCCTATTTTGCCGTAAAAGCATCCGTGAACTTTGCCGGCGATTTACGTAAGGATATTTTTTCAAAAGTACAGCAATTTTCCTTTGCTAATATTGAAAAATTTTCCACCGGTTCTTTGGTTACAAGACTGACCAATGATATTACCAATATGCAAAATGTGATTGCCATGGCTCTCCGAATGATGCTTCGGGCACCGGGAATGCTCATTGGTGGACTGATTATGGCTATTATGATGAATGCGAGACTAGCCATTATTCTGGGGATTATCATTCCCATTCTGGTGGTTACCTTGGTTCTTGTTATCCGGAATGCCTTTCCTAAATTCAATATCATGCAGACTAAAATCGATAGCCTGAATTCACGCATTCAGGAAAATATCACCAATATTCGGGTGGTGAAATCCTTTGTTCGGGATGATTTTGAAAAAGAGACGTTCAACAAAGCCAATGAGGATTTAAAAGATAAGAGTTTGTCAGCTATGAAAATAATCATTCTGACAATGCCCATTATGACATTGGCAATGAATATTACAACTATGGCAGTGGTTTGGTTTGGAGGACGCCAGATTATTGCAGGAGATATGCCGGTGGGGGATTTGACAGCATTTACCACATATATTGTTCAGATTTTGATGTCCCTTATGATGGTTGGTATGATTATGATTCAAGGCTCTCGTGCACTGGCTTCTTCCAAGCGTATCAAGGAGGTTCTTACTACAGAAGTAGACCTTAATGATAACGAGGCAAAACAGAAAGATAAAAAAGTGGAAAAGGGTGAAATTGAATTTCGAAATGTGGGATTTCGTTACTATAAAAAGAATCATAATAATGTGTTGAAACATATTTCTTTTCATGCGAATCCGGGAGAAGTTGTGGGAATCATTGGTTCCACCGGTTCCGGAAAAAGTTCTTTGGTACAGTTGATTCCGCGGTTGTATGATGTGGATGAAGGGGAAGTGCTTGTGGACGGCATCAATGTGAAGGATTATTCTCTTACCAATTTGCGAAATGGTGTGGCAATGGTTCTTCAAAAAAATACATTATTTTCCGGCACTATTATGGAAAATCTCCGCTGGGGAGATGAAGATGCCACGGATGAGGAGGTCTATGAGATGGCTTCTTATGCCCAGGCCGATGGTTTTGTCCGCAGTTTTACCGATGGTTATGATATGGAACTTGGTCAGGGAGGTGTCAATGTTTCCGGTGGTCAGAAACAGCGATTGTGTATTGCAAGAGCATTGTTGAAAAAGCCGAAAATATTGATTCTTGATGATAGTACCAGTGCGGTAGATACTGCCACCGAGGCAGAGATACGGAAAAGTTTTTCTACTTCTTTGAAAGATGCTACCAAATTAATTATTGCACAGCGAATTTCTTCGGTGGAAAATGCAGATCGCATCATTGTTATGGAAGAAGGAGAAATCGTGGGACAGGGAAGTCATGAAGAATTGATGAAAACCTGTGAGACCTATCAGGAGATTTATTATTCGCAAAAAGATAAAAATGAGGAGGTGTCAGCATGAGTGGAAAACCAATGGGAGGACCACCGATGGGAGGACCGGGAGGACATGGAAAACATGCAAGGGCCATGGGTGGCAAACCACAAGAGACCAAAGAAACCATAAGACGACTTCTTGGTTATCTTGGAAAAGACAAGAAGCATGTTATTATTGCTCTTATTTGCGTTGTCATATCAAGTTTTTCTACATTGGCCGGTTCTTATATGTTATCCCCGATTATCAATGGGATTACCGAAACTTATGATAAAGTTTCCAAAGCTACAGGGGATACCAGTGTTATTGTGAGTCAGGGGCTGAAAAGTCTGGCACTGGGAATCTTAGTTATGCTTACAATTTATGGGATGGGTGTTATATCCATGTATTTGCAGCAACGCATTATGATAGGAGTTTCACAAAGAGCGTTAAAGACGTTGCGAAAAGACTTGTTTGATCATATTCAGACCCTGCCGATACGATATTTTGATACCAATGCAACCGGTGATATCATGAGCCGATTTACCAACGATGAGGACGTGGTAGGCGAGATGCTCAACAATACGGTCATTCAATTGATTCAGGGAGTGATCAGTATCGTTGGTACCGTAAGCATTATGATTTATATGAATGTCTGGTTAGCTTTGCTTACGATTCTTTTGGTGCCGCTGATGATAAAAGCAGGTGGATTTATTGCAAAACGCAGTTCGAAATATTATCGTCAGCAACAAGCAGCTCTTGGAAAATTAAATGGTTATATCGAAGAAACGGTAACCGGGCAAAAGGTAGTAAAAGTATTTTGCCATGAAGAAAAAGCAGTTCAGGAATTTACCGATTTGAATGATGATTTGCGGAAAAAACAAGTAAAAGCCCAGTTTTTTGGTGGAATTATGGGGCCGGTGATGGGAAATATCGGTCAGGTCAGTTATGGTATTACGGCTTGTGTAGGTGGTTTATTCTGCCTTGCCGGTCGTCTTACTCTGGGAGACCTTTCCGTATTTGTCAATTATTCCAGACAATTTAGTCGTCCCATCAATGAAATTTCCATGCAGATAAATACCATTTTTTCAGCACTGGCAGGTGCAGAACGGGTATTTAAAGTGATGGATGAGGCTTCGGAAGAAGCGGATCCGGAAAATGCCATTGAGATGGATGAAGTAAAGGGCGAAGTAATTATGGAAAATGTTTCCTTTGGCTATAATCCGGATAAAGTAATCCTGAAGCACATCAATCTTTATGCGCATGCCGGACAAAAAGTGGCATTTGTGGGGTCCAC
>JALEKC010000172.1 GCA_022769325.1 Eubacterium sp.
CCGCTCTTCTTAACAGGTTTAGGAAGGGTTTATCCAGACTTTCGCTGTCTCGATGTGTGTCGGCGAAAGGAGATTATCTGGGAACATTTTGGAATGATGGGAGATGCGGAATATTGCCGAAAAGCATTGCGTAAGATTGACATGTATACGCAAAATGGCTACTACCAGGGCAATAATATTATATATACGTTCGAATCATTGGAAAATCCGATGAATACTAAGGTAGTTGATAAACTAATTAAAAATGTTTTCAGTAAATGACGTATGCGAAGGGTGGTTGGAACCCGGTTGGAGGTGGAAGGACACGCCAAAAGAGAAAAAACAAGAAAAAGACGTGTGCAGAGCTTGGCAGGAGGCGACAGAAGTACACGTCAAAAGAGAAAAAACAAGGAAAAGACGTGTGCAGAACCCGGTAGGAGGCGACAGAAGCACACGTCAAAAGAGAAAAAACAAGGAAAAGACGTGTGCAGAACCCGGCAGGAGACGACAGAAGTACACGTCAAAAGGGAAATAAAAAGAAAACTATTTGACGTTTTCAGCTGAAGCATATAAAATGATGTTAGGTTCAAAAGCAGTTTTGCTACAAACAGGATAGCAGGAGGTACAGGTTTATGAAGATTGTTTTTATGGAAGCAGATACACTGGGGACGGATATTGATTTATCTGGATTTGAGGAACTTGGTGAAGTGGTTCGCTATGGAAAATCAAATCCGGAAGAAAATGCGAAGCGAATTGAAGACGCAGATATTATTATTGTAAATAAAATTCCAGTAAATGAAGAATTGTTAAGGGGTGCAAAAAAGGTAAAGTTGGTTTGTGTTACGGCGACGGGAACCAATATCGTTGATATGCCTTATGTGGAAAAACGAGGAATTGTGGTGACAAATGTAAAAGGGTATTCGACAATGTCAGTTGCTCAACATACATTTGCATTATTGTTTTATGTATATGAAAAACTTGCCTATTATGATAAATATGTAAAAAGTGGGGATTATGCAAAGAGCGATATGTTTTCACATTTTTCCAAGACATTCCATGAGTTAGACGGCAAAGTTTATGGGATTATCGGAATGGGGGCGATTGGGGAAAAAGTTGCAGAGATTGCAGAGACATTTGGTTGCAAAGTTATTTATTACTCGACCTCGGGAAAGCACGACCATCCAAAGTATAAACGTGTGACATGGGATGATTTTTTGGAGCAGGCTGACATTGTCTCCATTCATGCACCGCTCATACCCGAGACGGACAAATTAGTGGATGCTGAGGCGTTCCGTAAGATGAAAAAGACGGCGGTTCTTTTGAATCTGGGACGAGGTCCTATCGTAGATCAGAAAGCTTTGGCAGAAGCGTTGCAAAAAGAGGAAATTGCGGCAGCCGGTTTGGATGTTCTGGAAAAAGAGCCCATGGAGGGAAACGATTTGTTGCTTTCCATACAAGATTCCGGAAAACTTATTATTACGCCCCACATTGCCTGGGCAACTTGTGAAGCAAGAAAACGTTGTGCAGATGAAGTATGTGAAAATATTCGCTGTTATTTACAGGGGGTGGAGCGAAATGTGGTTCGCATGGAGGATTAACGTGAAAAAAATAGTAATTGGAATGTGGATAGGACTGTGTCTTATTTGCAGTATGTCAACAGTGAAAGAGAAGAATGTCTGGGCGGCAGAAAGTGTCGCTCAATGGAAAAAGCAAAAGACAGGGAGTGCGGGAGTGCTGGAGGGAAAGTCAGTATTAATTAGTATTTTTGTGGATGATGCCAATAGTCATTGGAATGAAAAGAAAAAGAAAGAGATAAATCGAAAACTAAAGGTTGCCACTTCTTTTATACAGACCCAAGGAAAGCGCTATAAAAAAGAGGTAATTTTGGAAGCTGATTTTGTGAAACATCCGGAATTACAATATTGTATGAAGACCAAGATGCGATTGACAGATAAAGAAAAAAAACTCAATCGTTTTGGAGAAAAGATGGAAAGCTATATAGAAAAACACATTGATGTAACAAAGATACGAGAAGAATATGACACAGACAGCATTGGTTTTCTTTTGTTTATCAATAAATCAGGTGTCAGTTCTACATCCGTTCATTATATGGAAGATGGGACAAAACATTTCTATGAAATGTGTGCGCTATTTTCCCAATATGAAAAAGAAGAGGAAGGCGCAGCTACCTTTGCTCATGAGATATTGCACTTGTTTGGAGCAAGGGATTTGTATATGACATCGGTGACAGATGGTATTAGTTCGGCACTCGTCCGACATATTCAGCGGAAATTTCCCAATGATATTATGTTCACAACGTTTACAAAAAAAGGGAAAACATTAAAATATCGAATTGTAAATCGTGTGGATCGTGTGACAGCATATTATCTTGGATGGAAAAAAAGCATTCCGGAAAAGAAATCTTTTGCTTTGTATCAGGGGGAAAAAGGGTGTTTTACCGATGGAACTTCGTGGTAGTAAAAGGACATGAGGAGGGGAAAAGAAATGGCATCAGAGATGAGTGATAAATTGTATGAGGTGTTACTTGAAAAAGGATTTCCGGAGGAACTTTGCCGGGAAATCGCTTACCAATATATGAAAACAGACTATACTGCCACCAGAATGTTGGGGTATCTGTATCGTTTGACATGCCCCAGTGAAGAGATGGTGGTGGACGAAATGCTTGCCATCTTGGAAGATTGTAAAATGTTTCGAGAAAAGAGTGAGTCTGAAAAGGCACAGGCAGCTATAACTAAAATGTATAATGAGGGGTTATAAAGAAGGAGAGCTGATAGGCTTCCTAAATTTGACATTGGCGTGAAAATATGGTATTCTAGTTTGCGTGGAGGTGTGGGTAATATGAATCCAATTACGATAGGAATATGTGATGATGAGAGGAAAATGCGAGAAAAAATACATCAATTATGTGATGTTGTGATGTTTCGAAAAAATGTTGAATATAAATGTATTGATTTTTGTGATGGAAGAGAAGTATTACAATACAAACATAGCATAGATTTACTTATATTGGATATCAAAATGCCAAGGATGAGTGGCATAGCCGTAAAGCGGAAATTGCAGGAAAGAAAAGAAGATACGATTATTATTTATGTGACGGATTATGAGGATGCAATTATAGATGCTTTTGGGATTCATGTTTATGGTTTTGTCTTGAAAGATCGGATTGATGAAAAATTACAACCAATGTTAGAATCCGCCATAAATGAGATTTCCGAGACGAGTGTTGTTGTAGATGGAAAAGTTGACAGTAATACTATATTATTTGTAAAATCTGAATCTCCCTATTGTAGATTGTACATTCGTGATGGAAAAGAAGAACTAATCCGAAAGAGCATGCGGGAATTGACCAAAATGTTACAGGAAACAAATTTTATCCGTGTACATAGATCTTATTTGGTGAATTTTCAATATGTGGAAGGAGTGCCGGATAAGAAAATTAATATAGAAAAATACAAACTTCCAATATCAAGAGAATTGCGACAAGAGGTAAAAAAAGCATATATACAATATGCAGAAAAAAGAGCGAGATAATGGACAATGAGTATAATGGAATGGGTGATCTGGGCGGTCACAGAAACAATAAAATACTATTTGATAAGTTATGGAATATTTGGTTGTGAAGTGAAAAAAGGGATTGCCAAATATACCGTGTTTCTTTATTTGGTGATAGGTATTCCGGTGATGATGGTAGAAAAATATGATAAAATATTTTTTACCTCTTTCTGGGGACTATTTTTCTTATGTCTATTTTTTCAAGGTCAATTTAGAAAAAAAATTCAGATGATTATATTGCAGTATATTGCAATTACAGTTGTGGATACTTCCTTGTGGAGCTTTATGTTTTTGCTGAAAAACAATATGGGATGGAATTCGGATATTCTTACCATGACAAGTGAAATAGAGGGAACATTATTTTGGATATTCATATTTTTGAGAAGTAGAAAATACCGAAATAGTATAAAACAATTATGGGAAGAATTGCCTGTAAAATATTATATTTTAATTGTGTCCATTCTTTTAGGAATTGGATTTATAAGTGCTGATACGTTTGCTGTTGTGAATGGGGAAATGACAGAAAAAATGGGACAGATTGCTTATGTTATTTGTAATATTGTACTAATTCTTGTTATCATTGGGTGTATTATTTTTGCAAAATCAATGTATTCCAAACAGCAACTTCAAATAGAAAAGAAATATAATCAAATAAATCTGGATGTACAAAAAAAGTACTATGCAAGAATTCAGGAAAAAATACTTGGATTGCGGGAGTTTCGACATGATGTAAACAAGCATATACGTGTTTTACGGACACTTTGCCAACAAGGGGAAATCGATAGTATAAGAAATTATGTGGAAGATTTGGATGGGATTATGAGAGAAACAAAAATTGTATATACAGGGAACCAAATTGTAGATGGTTTTATAAATCAATTGTATGAAAAATTTGAGGGAAATCATACATATGAGTTGGAAGTATCAGGGAGACTGCCGGAAAGATTACCGCTTTCGGATGTTGAAACAGGTATTTTATTTGGGAATGCAATTGATAATGCTATGGAAGCATTGGAAAAATGTAAAGATAGTGGGATGTTTAAAATGCAGATTCAGAGATATCAGGATACCCTGTTTGTGGAGATTTGCAATACGGCGCCGGAAAAAGAGGGTGAACTACTGGAAACGGAGAAACTAGATAAAAGAAATCACGGAATCGGAACGAAAAATATGAGAACTGTAGTACAAAAAAACAAGGGAGAAATTGAGTGGAGTCAAGCAAAGGGAATATTTACGGTAAAAATCACATTGGTTTTATAAAAAATGTCCATTCACGACAAAAATTAACCATTCGCGACATTTCTGTTGAAAGAATGGAGTTGAAGAATTATGATAGAGTCAGGAAAAAGCTGTGAAAGAGTGCTTTGAATCGTAGATGGAAAAATTGTAAAGGAGGAGAAAATTTTTCATGGGTAAAATGTATAAAAACACACTAAAGTTATTGCTACATACATGGAGTGTAAGTATTCCATACGTGCTGCTTCTGGTGGCTGAAAATATATTCCTTTTTCGTCTGCTAAAGGTGTTTGCCAGGGCAGATTTACAAGATGCACAACCCATTTATTTTCTAATGGACTTGAATTATTTATATGTGTTGGGCTTTCTATTTTTCATTTTTATCTCCTATGAATTTATGAGGAAAAGCCGGGAAGCCAATTTGGCGGAAAGTATGGGAAAACGAGTGTGGCTGGTTGATGCAACAGAACTTTTGGTGCTTCTGACACTTGTAATTCTATATGCTGCGATTTTTTTGGCTTATGTCATGGTTGGATATTTGAACTTAGAAATGCCGGAAATGTGTCTTTTTCAATTGATGAAAGTGCTGGGAGTAAATATTTTTCTTTTGTCGCTGGCATCTATTGGGATGGGATATCTGATTTCCAAGATTCCCAATCGTTTTGTTGGATATTTGGTGATTCTTTTCATTGTCATGCTGATACTGCCAATGAATGCCAAATATTTTTGGCGGATGCAATGGGCACAGGGATTTTCTGTGTATTGGCTGAGAGATTGGATTTATCTTTTGCCACCGGATATTTTTGCTATGGGTGATTCTTTGTACGGAGTCCCGGTGGAACTGTACCGGATTGCCACTATGCTTATATGGATTCTAATAGCGGTCTGGCTGCTTGGAATGAAAATATGGAAATATCAGCGCGGGAAAAAGCAATTGATAACAGTTGTATTTATTGCTTGTATTGCTGTCTGTGCGGTTGCTGTGAGAAATAAAGGAAGCGTATTAATTATGAATGATCATCCGGATTCATCCTCGTGGAAAGACCAGAAGTATTATCAAGAAAATAATAGTACAGAAAAAATACAGGATGCGGGGTTCGAGATAAAAGAATATGATATGGAGCTGAGGTTTGGCAGAGAACTATCGGCTGTGGTAAAGGTCAGGATACAGTCCGAGATTCCACAGAGCAAGTATGCATTTACCTTGTATCATGGATACCGGATTTCCGACATTGAGAATGAAGAAGGACAGTCCATGAAGTATATACAGGAGGGAGACCAGGTGGTGGTGGAAAATCCAGAGAAAAAGTCCATTCAGTCACTTTGTTTTACTTACAAGGGCGCTAGTCCTCTGTTTTATTCCAATAAAAATGCCTGCTTTTTACCGGGCTTTTTCGCATATTATCCAAAAGCCGGCATAAAAGCGGTTTATCAGAATGACGAATGGGTTGTAAATCAGGAAACGCCGGCAGATTATAGGATTCATACCAGTGGCTTGGCGGTGATGGGCAATTTAAAAGGAAAAGGAACTACCTTTATCGGCAAGACCACAGCGGTTACGTTGGTTGGTGGAAATTGTGCAGTGCAGGAAAAAGCGGGAACGAGACAGATTGTATATCCGTTAGATGGGAAGTCAGTGTCTGCAGCATTGCAACCTACAACCAAAGAATTTAAGGAAGAATGGCAGAAACTTATGACATTTCTTGATATAAGCGAGCTGCCACCGGAGGAAAATAAGACCGTAATCATGATACCGGCAAGTTTTGCGTTTAATTCGTATCTAAAACCATATTATGAATTTGAGGATTGCATTCTGATAAATGGAAGTAATGGAAGTCTTTCGCCATTTCAGGTATTGGAAACACGGGTAAAGGCACAAGGAAAAGAAGATATTAAAAGGTTATTCTTTTCGTATGAATGGCAGTATCAGGATGTAAACGAAATCGAAATTCATAGTGAGCAGATGGAAGAATCGGAGTTGTCAGATGTCGATAAACTGCAGGATGCATTTGTACTAAAAATGAGAGAATGTGGTGTGCAATATGTGGCCCAGGCTACAATAAATTATCTTATGGATGATGGGGATACCAGAACCCCCAGTGAATTTTTACAGTCATTGCAAGAGACAGAAATAGAGGGAGGTAATCGTGATAAAAATTGAAAAACTAAGTAAGAAGTTTGGAAAACACAAAGTAATCAAGGAGTTTTCTTGTCAACTCGAAAAGGGGTGTTACGGACTTTTGGGGCCGAATGGAGCAGGAAAAACAACACTTTTGAGATGCATTCTTGGTCTTTATCCGGTGTCGGAAGGAAAGGTGGTGTTGGAGGAGGGAGAATCCATTGAAAATATCGGATATCTTCCGCAGCGCTTCGGAATGTTCCAGGAACTAAAAGTAAAGGATATGATGCAGTATTTTGCAGTCGCAAAAAAAATACCGAAAAGGGAACGCGAGTCAGAGATACAACGTGTCTTGTCAGAGGTAAATTTATCAGAAAAAGCAGAAGAAAAGGTGGCCCATTTATCTGGAGGAATGCAGAGACGTCTTGGCATTGCCCAGGCAATCATGGGAAATCCGGAGATTCTTTTTTTGGATGAACCCACGGCGGGGTTAGACCCAGAAGAACGTAGTCATTTTAAAGACATTATGCGGGAACTGAAGAAACAGGATAAAATTATTCTCATTTCTACCCATATCGTGGAAGAAGTGGAGGCAGTTTGCGATCGGGTTCTTATTATGAAAGAGGGAACTCTTTTGGAAAATGTGACGGTGAAAGACGCATGTCATTTTGCCGAAGAAGAAAATGCCACACTGGAACAGGGATATATAAAGAGATTGCAGGAGAGATAAAATGATACCATTGTATTTGATTCAAATGTCTAAAAATAAATTTCGATTTCTGGTGCCTTTTGTTGTTCTATTTGCTTTGGTTCCGGCATTGATTGAATGGATCATGGCAAGTGGAAACACAGGATACTAGATGTCGGATATGCTTCGGCAGCTTCATGTATGGATACCGTTGTTTGCAACATGGTGGATACTTCTATACAATAACGATTTTTTTTCATCAGATGGCAACGAACTGATGTATCTTATATATAAACCAGGGCAGATTGTCCTATGTCAACTATTCAATCTGGTGTTGTATCTTCTTTTTGCTTCACTGGCATTTGTGATAATACGATTCATATACCCGTTTTCCAATCTTTTGCTTTGCCAGCTTTTGGTGGAAGCTGCCATGATGGGAAGTATGGCATTTTTTTGCTGTTATCTTTTTCAGAATACAGGAGCAGCACTTTTGGTTGCTGTTTTTTATGATATATATTTAAATCTTTTTGATGAACTTTCGTTCTTTCATGGGATTTCTATTTTTCCCCAGCAGATGCTGGCGGTGGAGTGGGAATGGAGTCAGGTGGTGAAAGCTGTGCTGGGCATGCTTGTTTTTTTCGTTACCGGAGCAGTACTAGTGAAGAAAAGGAGAGTATATAAGTAGAAAGGATAAATTCGATGATAACTTTTATAATAACTGACATCAAAAGAAACTGGCTTCATTTATTGTGGAATACCATACAACTCACAGCAGTTGCCTTGATTGCGATATATCTTTTGCATGCTTTTTTTGATTACCGGCAGGTAGAGCAAAAGATAAGCAGGATGACCGAACATACGGAGGTTTATATGTTTCGTAATCAGACAAAGGATGAGAAAATTGATGAATTAATAAATAATCCAAAGAAATGCAAAATAATGGCAGATAATTATAGCCGTTTTCAGGAAAAATTGCAGTCTGAGTTTTCACATGTTACAGCCTTTACTGCGAATGAGTCCATGGGGTTTTGGATGCATCGAAAACAACGTGGAAAGATTCGTAAAGCGTTGGGGTTATCGAAAGAGCAAGAGGAACTCTCGAGAATACAAGTGTCAAAAAACTTTTTTGACATATATGGTGTTCGCTGGGAAGGAGATAAGGAAGCGTTTTTTCAGGCAAGAATCGATACCATCCCGATTGTGGTAGGAGCGGATTTTAAAAAGAAATATCAACTCCATGATTATCTTTATGATAATGATACACAAAAATATGAAATTGTTGGTTTTATGGACAAAGATTCTTTTTATGTGGCACCGGGAGAGACGCGCGAGAAAATTAGCCTAGATCAATCGATTATCCAATATAATATTGTGGATAAAGAAGACATTTTATCACTGTGTGGTTATTATGATTCGACCTATTTTCTGGCGGATAATCCGCAATTTATGGAAGAAGAAATAAAAGAATTACGAAGGGAGAATCTTTTGGAATTAAGTGTAAATAACTTCACAAAACAAATGGGTGCAATCCGCATAGATATGCAGGATCAGATGGTGTTGATGGGAAGTATCGTATTTATTATCCTTGTATTTTGTTTTGTGGCATTGACGGCAAATATTTTCCAATTTATCAGTGCGCATAAGAGAGAATTTGCTATTCATCAGATGTGTGGAGCAAGTCATATTTCGATCTATGCAAGGATTTTGATTCCGTTATGGAGTATGTATTTGATTATGTGTCTGATTTCTATTTTTGCAGGAGGAAATACAAATGCGACATGGATCAGTATTTTGTTTTTGGCAGGTTATATGGTTGTTGTCAGTTGGATTCCATGCATCTATATGAGACATAATACGATTCGGAAAATGCTTCAAAAAACAATGGTTTAAGGGGGTTGCTATGAGACAATTATTATATCGAGCGGGATTTGTGATTGCGATTGAAATCATGGTTTCCGTGTTGCTTGTATTGTGTGCTAATGCCATAATAAATGAAAATAAGACCTATTTGCCAATGGCACAATTGAACGATAACTATGTATTATTTTTTCCATCAACGGAGCAAAAAAATACACTGAAAAATATAGGTTCCAAACTACCCAAAGAGATGCGGTATGCAGGATTTCGCTTTCAAAAGGGTTCAGCTGTTACGCTTCAGGATAATATTTCACTGGAAGAAGGAAGAACATTTACGAAAGAAGATCAAGAGACGAAAGCAAATGTAGTACTATTGCGTAAAGATTTACTTCCACTTTGTAAAAAAGTGAAGGATAAGCGATTTTATATGTTGTATGGAACGATGTATGAAGTAATTGGTGTCTATTCGGATGGCGAGCGCAATGACAGCCGTTCCAATGAATATCTCGTCAATCTGTATGCTGAGGGGATAAGCCATCAGGAGGATTGGGAATATGGTTTTCTGGATGCCAAAGAGAGTGTCCAAAAAAGTTTTTTGGAGTCTCTTATGGAGGAGGGGTATACGTTTGCAGTGGGAGAACAGAAAAGAGAATATTTTAATCGTAATGTGCAGACAAGCACAAAAGCAGCATTGGCTATCTATGGTGGGGTGGCGGTTATCGTATTTGTGAATATCTTTTCGGCGATTGCTGTCTGGATTCGCGGAAGAAGAAAAGAGATTGTAATCCGCAAGATGGTTGGTGCCGGAAAGCGTCAGATATTTGGCTGGCTGGTAAAAGATTTTATGATATTAGATGGAATCAGTTTTTTTGTAGGTGCAGTCATTGCCGGAGGTTTACTGGCGTTGCTGGCAAAGTATGAGTTTTCGCCATCCTGGATCGTGGTATTTGGGAGAAGGCTGGAACCTAGTGCAATCGGACTTGCATTTATCCCGGTTGTGATGATTGGGCTGATTGTTATCTGCATAAAGGTGCGGTGGTATTTGCGTCATGAGATTATACAGATGATACGAAGTGAATAGGAGGCAGTAATGATGATAAAACTAGAAAATATAGGAAAAACATATCAAGAAGGCAGTGTCTCTTTTGAGGCATTAAAAAATGTGAATTTGGAGATCAAAGAAGGTGAGAGTGTTGCTATTATGGGTGCTTCCGGTTCCGGTAAATCGACACTTTTAAATATTCTCGGTGGGATGGATCAGGCAAGTGAGGGAAAGTATTATTTGCAGGGCGAAGAGATCAGTACATATACCGAAAAGCATATGGCACAGATAAGAAATGAAACTTTTGGCTTTGTGATGCAGGATTTCGCTTTGATTGAACGAGAAACAGTAGAAAAAAATGTAATCCTTCCACTTTTGTATTCGAAGCGTTTTCAACACCGCAAAAAAGCACGTGTGGAAGAGATTTTGAAGAAAGTAGGACTGTATGAAAAGCGGCACCAGCCGGTAACCAAACTTTCCGGTGGACAGAGGCAGCGAGTGGCTATCGCGCGAGCACTTGTAAACGACGCTTCCGTGCTTTTGTGTGATGAGCCCACAGGAGCATTGGATCGGGCGACTGGTAGTGAGATCATTAAGATTTTTATGAAACTTCATGAGCAAGGGAAAACAGTTATAATCGTGACCCATGACGAATCGGTGGCGGAACATTGTGAACGTGTGATTCGGATTGTGGATGGCAGAATTTGCCTATAATAAGCATCGTCGACTTGCCACCGAATGTATATGATGAGGGGGAACTTGAATAAGATTGGAGAAGGAAAATGAAGAAAAAAATTATGAGAAAATTGTTAGCAGGAGTGTTGAGTGCAACGATTGTGCTTGCCTGCACAGGGTGTTCACAAAAAGAGACCAAAGAGGAGAACAATTCCAT
>JALEKC010000175.1 GCA_022769325.1 Eubacterium sp.
ATATTCACATTCCAGTTTTTCGCTTTCTCGTGGAACAAGAACTACTTTATCGTTCTGCATTTGAATTTTCAGCTGTATTTTACCATTTTCGAATTGTGTCGATTTATTTTTACACAGATCCCCGTTCTTATTACACAAATAAATCTCTCCCATAACATCAATAGGAATCGACTTATTATTATCCTCTTTGAAGTAATTTTCAATAAACTCTTCTTTTTTCTTACTCGATTCGAATTCTATTTTTATCCAATTTTGATATATTTTCTCATGAACCACTTTGACTAATTCCTTATTCTTCAACAGTTTCTTTATTGGCTGAATATATTTGCGATCCAATTTTTTATTTTCCAATGAAAATGCCTTTATTTCAACGCATCCATATACTTTGCCAGACTGACCCTCGCCTTTGCTTTCATCAAAATCATTATTAAGTATAACAAAATCTGGTGCTTGTCCATCATATCCTATTAAGTGTTTATTTCTTCCTGAAAGTTTTTTGCATTCTTACCTGTCAAAATACTCACCTTATGTACATCCCTTACACTTATATCCTTGTCGTCTATACTATCTCTTATCAACTTATTGATTATAAAATAATAGGCCACTTCTTGGTTATATTGACGCTGTATCAATTCTAATTCTTTGAAATATTCTCGATATTCTTCATATTCATTTTGTAATAATTTGAACATGTCTTCTCTTCCTTTCATTATCTCATTTTCTCCAAACACCCAATCCACATCTGCGCCAGTTCCTCATGTCCCCGCCGTGTCGGATGCGTGCCATCCAGTGTTTCATAGTGGATTCCCTCTTCCGGGAGATCCATCAGCACAATGTCATCACGTTCGTTCACCGCATCTCGGATTGCCTGATTATATTCTTCGAGAGCTTTCCCACCATACATTTCGGGATATTTCCAGTCAGGTTTTCCCTGTATATAACTTCTCGCAATTGTCGCACACAAAATACGGGCAGACGGATAATTTTTGCAAAGCCGCTCCAACATTTTTCGATAATCCTTTGCAAACGTTTCCAATGGAACACCAAAACCAAAATCATTCGTCCCCATATAAACCAGTATTACATCCGGATAATGTTCCATTTTATGCAGTGCGGAGGCTCTTTTCTCACTCGATGCGCTCGGAAATTCGCCACTCACTTTGCTTCCCGAAAATGAATTGTTGACACATAAATAGGCTTTCAAATATTGATTCACTTTCGCCCACCAGGTATCATATACCGAAGTCAGACCGTTTGTTTTCTGCCTGTCCTCATCATAATATACTTTGTAGTTTTTGGGAATATACCCTTCGTAGGTGCTGATCGAATCACCAAGAACAGATACCAGCATGCTTTTGTCCTCCTTTATCACTCTCTTCTTAAAATACTAAAACTATATTAGCATATCCAAAATCAATTTACAATTTGTTTTCCAAACTTATTCGTGTATTTTTACTTCCGGCAATTTATAATAATAGTCAAGGGAATTATTGGATTATACAAAGAGTTTACAGAATGAGAAAAATGTTAAAAATTGGTATTTTTTGTATTTTGTTTCTGTTATGTGATTGTCAGGTGCTGGCACAGAAATGTGAAAATACTCCAAATGAAGCGACCCAGAAGTCCGAAAAAAAAGAGGAAATCCTATCCGCATTTTCTTTTTGGATCAATAAAAACTGTTGGTTGTATGGCAGTTCGGAATATGCAGATGTTAAAACAAAATAAAGGTTTATTATAAGGACAAAAATACAAAAGAATATTATGGATATCTATTTATTAAAGCGAAAACCGGATACAATAAATTAACTTTTCTAATTAAGAAAAATGATGGATATCAGTCAGAACCTTTATCGGTGAAAAGAGTTAAAAAAATTGGCAAAAAATTATCCTATTTAGGGGAAGATACGTTTTTCTTCGACAGCCATAATGCAGGGAAACCACAATTTCCAAAGTCGTCGAAAAAGAAAGCAGCGTTTATAAAAAGGGCAAAAAAGAAGATCAAGAAACTTCTTTCACCGAATGCTAATAGCAAAAAGATAACCTATGAGATTTACATTTTAGATTTTACAAACGCTGATATTTCCGCCGATGTTATTGTAATAGAAAATAGCAAAAAAATGTGGCTGAGTCAGGTGGTAAGCGAAGTCAAATGGGACGACGGGAAAACCAGAAAAAATCTGGCGCAATTTCTAGGGCAGAAAAGTCCAATGATTGATTGGACCAATGCAAAAAACAGGGGCGATTTTAGAAGACAATTGGAAATGTCGGTGGGCAAATTTAATGTTGGCACCTAGCATTTCTTTCATAACATTGTCTTCCAAATCCGCCCCAGTCATACAGAACAAAATGAAATCTCGCAAATACATCTTCTTAAATTTCTTTCACAATCTTATCTTATAACTAACTTTGAAGTTATTTACTCCAAAGTTAATTATGGCTCTTTTAAAAATATTTATTACCACAGTTATTTTTTTACATTCCCTACAGCGTTGACAATCAAATATCCATCCGCCGACTTCTTTCCCGCCAATACAATTCTAGCTATTTTCCCTTTTTTTACATCTTCAAACAATCTTCTTACTATTCTAGGACATGTAGGTGCCCCGTTAAAAAAGTCTTTTGCGTTATACTTTCCTACGGGAAGTGTCTGAATCCTATTTAGAATATCATTGTAAGCTTTTAATTCATTTTGATTTAATTTTATCATATTGCTTCTTCCTCCTTTTAAATTAAAATTATTTTTAATACTTCGTTTAATTTTTACATTTTATTTTATACTACAGCTGTAGATTTGTCAAGCGTTTTTTCAAAAAAAATACATTTTTATTTTCCCAATCATTATATTGTATTTTACCTACATCTGTGATAAAGTATTATTATATATTAACTTATTTGAATTCGGAGGAATTACCCATGATATCATATAAATTAGAAGTATCAATGGCGGATAAAAATTTAAAAATCACCAATCAAATGTACGACATTATTTGTGACTGTTGCAACCAGGCGTCTCAAACCATCGTAGCAAAACGGGAGAAAAGAACTTATACTGTAACTGGCAGAAAAGATGAATATACACTCTACTTAACCTTAACCAGTAGAGATGCCGTCCTGCCAAACCGCTCACTATCGACATTAACTCGAAAAGTAACTGCCAACGAATATATGCAAAAGATTTTAGAACACCATACTCCAAATGGATGCGTATTTAAAACCAATCTCTTACACGAAGATACTACTACAATGCGGATAACTCATCAAACTGACACTGAAATTGTTTCAGAAATAATTTCTATTTTTTTCGAAAAAACAATGTCCAAAAAAAAGCTTGAATTAGCAAGTACGGCTGCAGAAAACATACGAAATATTGTAATACAATATCTTAACGACAAGATGAATCTATAACAATAAACAATTCTTACTTTTATAAACTATGTATCATTAAAATTTCTGCCGATATATTAATATCAAGATTGAATTGATATTTAATGTAAATACCTTTGAAAGGAGCGCCAAAATGATCATTTTTCACATTGATGTCAACAATGCATTTCTGAGTTGGGAATCCGTGTACCGCCTGCGTGAAGAAGGCGAAACACTTGATCTGCGCACAGTGGCTGCGGTCATTGGTGGCAGTGAAAAGACGCGGCACGGCATCGTGCTTGCCAAAAGTCCC
>JALEKC010000184.1 GCA_022769325.1 Eubacterium sp.
TGACACAAACTCATTTGTGAAATTTCTTGTACTATCCCTGTTTTCATGATAAAATAGAAATATAATAAGAAAGATGGGCCGGGAGCGCTTTTTTCGCTACTGAGGGGGAATTTTTATGAATAAACAGCAGATTGATTCCGAGATTCAACAGAAGAGTTATGAAGAGGAGTTATTGTTGTGCCAAAAAGCTGGTGGCGATATCGAGAGATATCGCGGCCTTTTTTTGGATGTACTACAACTTGAACAAATTCGGCGGGGGCTGGAAAGTGGTGTGGATGTAGAGAAGTATTTGGACCCGAAAAAAAGCTGGCTGGAGATGGAAGAGATGCGAATCTCCCTGGAAACCGGATTTGATATGCAAGGATATCTGGATCAAGGTTATGACTGGATGCAATGCAATGAGATTCGTGCGGGAATTCAGGCAGGATTGGATGTTTCCCAATATTCAGATACGTCATATTTGGCGGCGCAGATGAAGGAAATTCGTCTGGGGCTGCAGAAAAAAATAGATATCCGTAAGTATGCTTCTCCCCAGTTTGATTGGCTTCAGATGAAAGAAATTCGTCTGGGGCTGGAGGAAAAGCTGAATGTTTCTGTATACGCCAAGACAGATTATAATTATACCACCATGCGAGCTATTCGGCTGGGGTTGCGAGAAGGGATACAATTAATTCCTTATTTGGAAAAGGGATATTCAGGCACCATACTGTATGAGATTAGCCGTGGAATCCGTATGAATTATGATATTAGCGAATATTTGGAAGAAGGGTATGATGCGGAGCAATTGAAACAAATTAATAATGCCCATGAGATGGGCGTCAATTTGTTGCCATATTTGCGCAAAGAATTTCATGGGGTGCAGTTGGAAGAAATTATTATTGGGTTGAAAGAGGGATTGGATGTAGAAAAATATGCCGATATCCAATTTAACTGGTTTCAGATGCGGGAAATTCGCTATGGACTGGAGCGGAAAATCGATGTGTCGCTCTATGCGTCTCCGGAATTTTCCCCTAAACAGATGGAAGTCATTCGAAAGGGGATTTTAGAGGGAGTTGATGTGGAAAATTATGCAAAAGTTTACTATGAACCGGAACAGATGGAAGAGATTCGGAGAGAGATGGAACAATCGGCCATTGAGGTTACCGATGAGATGGAAGAACTGTTGCGTGATAAGATAGAAGAAGGGCAGACGGAAGAGGAGATTGCGGAGACAAATACCGAGACAGAGACGGGAACGGATAATTTTGTTTTGGATTCCTGTGTATTTGTGTCCGAAAATAAAATGACTGTCACAGTGGATTTCTCTACGGTTCGGGAAGTGCTGGAAAAGGAGTTGACGGCCCTCAAAGTGCCGGATGTTTTGAGATTTTTAAAACATCATGACGTCAGCCAGGGAGTTGACAGAGAACGTATCAAAAAAATGCTGGAAGAGAAGCAATTTGGGGAAGCTGTCATTGTGGCCAAGGGAAAAGAAGCGGTAGATGGAGAAGACGGCAAATTTAAATATTACTTCCGGAAAGAATTGAATCGAAGACCAAGAGTTTTAGAAGATGGCTCTGTGGATTATAAAAGTATGGAGCTATTTGAAGTTGTGAAAAAAGAGATGTTACTGGCAGAATATCAGCCGGCGACTCAGGGAATATTTGGATATGATGTCACAGGTAAGATTATTGCTCCGAAAAGAGGAAAAGAACTTCCACCTTTAAAAGGGGAAGGATTTATCATGACAGAAGATAAGAAAAAATACTATGCCCTTATCGATGGTATCGTGGAACTAGACACGGAGAACCAAAAACTGGTAATCCGAAATCTGTATACCGTATCCGGAGATGTGGATGCTTCGGTGGGAAATATCAATTTCAATGGAGACGTAAATATTATGGGAAATGTGCAGTCTGGATTTTCCATATCCGCCACGGGAAGTGTGGTAATTGACGGCCATTGTGAGGGATGTCAGATTGAAGCAGGTAAAGATGTTATCATACGAAAAGGTTATCAGGGCAAAGGAGAAGGACGAATTGTGGCGGGAGGAGGAATTACCGGACAATTCTTTGAATCTGCCTCGTTGGTGGCAAATGCAGATGTGCAGGCCAGTTACCTTTTAAATTGCCAGCTTCGGACAGCGGGGAAATTGCTGGTAGAGGGAAGAAGAGGAGTCATCATAGGCGGCTATACTTGTGCAAAACAGGGAGTTTCCTGCTTTGGAATCGGCAATATCGCGGAAATTCGCACCGTTGTGGAAGTGGGAATTGATAAAGAGGATATGGCAGCATACCAGGAGGCTATAAAGCGGGTTGACAAAGTGGAAGCAGAACTTAAAACCTGTGAAGAGGCTTTGCAAAAACTTATGGAGCAGCCAAATCGGGACGAAAAAACCACAGCATTTATCGAGAGACTGATTAAAGCCGTGTACACCAAAAAATTACAGAAAAAGGAATTTATACAGGAACGCAGTGACCGGATGGAGAAAATGACCAAGCAGAGAAGTGCCCGTATACGTGTGTCAGGTCGAGCCTTTCCGGGAACCGTTTTGTATTTGAATACAGTGCCTCTTGCACTGAAAGAAACGTATAGTAATGTAGATTTTGTAACGCAGGACAATAAAATTGATGCCATTGTGAAATGAGGAGGTGCAGATTATGCAGGAAGGAATTGAATTATTGCTGGAATATTTGATATCCGTTATCGAAAGCCGGGATTTCTTCGCAGAGCACCATTGCGAGAAAGTAAGAAAATTTACAGAAATCATGTTGGAAAAAGTCTTGCAATTCTGCCCGGAATATAAATTGGAGAAGAAGGATTGTGAATCCATTTCCTTTGCTGCCATGATGCATGATTTGGGGAAAATAGCCATCCCGGATCATATTCTTCATAAGCCGGGGAAACTCACTTTTGAGGAAGTGCAGATTATGCAGAATCATACACGAAAAGGGCGGCGGATATTTGAAAATATTCAAAATGCCATGGGACAGGAAAATCTGGAGTCCGAACTATTTCGATATTGTGCAGAAGTATGTATGTATCATCATGAGAGATTTGATGGAGGGGGTTATCCCATGGGGCTGAAGAAAAATGAAATTCCTATTTCGGCTCAGGTGGTAGGGCTGGCGGATGCATATGATGCACTGGTCAGCGAGCGAATTTATAAACCGGCTTATAGTCGCGAGGAAGCCTTTGAAATGATTCTCAAAGGGGAGTGTGGAATGTTTAACCCACGGCTGATGGAGATATTTTCCATGGTAAGAATGGAATTAGAAGAAGTCCAGGAAGAAATTGAGAAAAAAGATTCTTTTTACAAACAAAAAAAGGATTAGTGGGCAAGAGCACCCGATTCCGGGTGCTTTTTTTTCGCCAAAAAAAATTGCTGAAAATGTTGTAACGTTTTCCTATATAATTCGTCTAATTTATAAAATCACAGAAGGTGGTGAGAGGAAAAATTGATACTGAAAGAGGAATCCTTTGATGAAATATATCGCAAATATGCCAGGATGCTGTATGCCTATGTTTTGCAATTGTGCAAAAATCCAACGGTGGCAGAGGACATTGTACAGACCACATTTTTAAAGGCCATTGAGCATGCCGACAGTTATGAGGGGAAAAGTAAAGTATCCACTTGGTTATGCCGAATCGCAAAAAATCTCTGGCTGGATTTTTGTAAGAGTGGGGAGCAAAAACAGGTCCCGTTGGAGCAGGCTGCGGAAGCTGGCGAAGAAAATGGCATCTTGCAAAATCTGATTCAAAAGGAAGAAAATGCAGAAATATACCAATATATACATAAGCTTCCGGAACCTTACAAAGAAGTATTTATGCTTCGGACCATGGGGGGCTTGTCTTTTCAGGAAATTGGTGAAATATTTGGAAAAACAGAAGTTTGGGCCCGGGTCACATTTTACCGCGGAAAGGAAAAAATCAAAGAAAAAATAAATATTAGGAGGCGTGAACAATGAAATGTTATGTCGTACAAGATTTAATGCCGGAATATATCGAAGGACTTTGTCAGGAAGAGACAGCAAAAGAGATGGAGGCTCATTTGCAAGAATGTCCGGAATGTGCCGGAAAATGGGAAATGATGAAACAAAGTGAACAAGAAGAACCAAGGGAACTGGAAATGGAAAACATTCATCCCTTCCAAAAAATAAAACGAGAGATAAAGAAGAACAAGATAAAAAAAGTGGTAGCTGTGGTTTTATTGATTTTGGTCTGTTTGGTATTTGGAACTTTGACCCTGGGACAAATTTTTCCAACTCTGGATTGCCCAAGTTACGATTCTTTGATGTACCGTCATCAGGCGAAAGAAGTGGCAAAGAAATTTGTGGAGGGGGATATGGAGGCTGTGATTGCAGGCATGGGAATTGATGTAAATAGCCAGCAATATTCCACACAAAAAACATTTTATAATGACACAGTGGCAAGACTAAAAAAATTTCACAAAGACATTTTTCAAGGAGAAAAAACAAAAATTCATCTAAATAATATTGTATATGAAGAGCCGGTAAGTATGTCAGAAAGCTATCTGGATTTGTCCGAAGAGTATATTGCGCAAGTGGAAATCCAATGTGGAGAAAGAGAACTTTTCTTGGAGATTTGGTTTGGCAATCGCAACAACTATCGTTTGGAAGTATATACGGGAGAATATTCTTACTTTGGAGGCGATGAATTAACACAGGAACAAATGCAGGATAAATTTAAAGTGGCTATTTGCCAGATGAATGCGCTGTTGTCCTTTTACAAAGATGCCAGCAGGCAGGATAATATCCAAAAATATATATTGGAGCAAAGAATATCCCATATTGTACAAGAGGACATAGACCAAATCCAGGACATGACATTTTATGTTTATGATCTGGTGGAGGATTGCAATGCCATCCCAGTTCGTGCCAGTGCCAATGGGGTGTCAGAGTTTGATAAGAAAATGGGACAGAAAGTCAAAGATATTTTGCGACGGTGCAAGAAAAATTCCTTTCAATTTGGTGAGGGGTTTTACGATGGACAGAAGAAGGCATTTCAGGCAAAATTGTATTGGGAAGTTGAGGACTTGAAGGGGAAAAAAGCTCTGATGACCCAGGATTTCTACTATGGTCCAATGGGATATGAGCCGGTTCCGAACACTTCTTTTGTATATGGAGAAGAAGGGGTTGATACCGAACTTTTGGAAAAACTACAGGCAGGATTTTGACAAGCGCAAATTGACTTTCTTTCCGGAAAATGATACCATGAAAGCGATAAAATTTTCGAAAAAGAGGAGAGGATTCAAGTGAAACTGGCGGTATTTTTTCCGGGCATCGGGTATCGATTTGATAAACCACTTTTGTATTATAGTAAAAAACTGGCAGCAGAATGCGGCTTTGATACCATCCTTGAGGTGGATTATCAAATCAAAAAAACCAAGAATATCCGTGGAAATGAAGAAAAGATGCAACAAGCCTACCAAGAGGCCTGTCAAAATGGGAAACAATTTCTGGAGTCCATTTCATGGGAGGACTATGAGGATGTGGTATTTGTTTCGAAAAGCATAGGAACAGCGGTGGCGGCACATTATGCCAATCATTACCAACGGAAGATAAGACAGATTTATTATACACCCCTGGCTCAGACTTTTTTGGCCAATCCAACTCCGGGCATTGCTTTTAGCGGAACCGCAGACCCTTGGGTGCCGGATGTGGAGTCTCTTATCCGTCAATGTCAGAAGTCAAAGATAGAAACCCACCGGATTGAGGGAGCAAACCATTCTCTGGAAGTGGCAGACACCATGGAAAATCTGAAAATTTTGCAGGAAGTTATGGAAAAATCCAGAGAATATTTACAACGGAAATAGAGTTGGGATTCACAGCCCCACCCCCTCATGCGCAGTCGTCGCCTCTTCGAGGCTCCAGTCCCGCTCCTAACGGAGCTAAGACTGCTTATTGTGGGTGGGGTTCCTGCTTCGCAGACCGGATAGGGATTCACAGCCCCCCTCTTACATGCAAGCATGACGAGGCTGACTGTGAATCCCTATCCGGCTGTGAATCGTAACGGAAATAGACAACAAATCTGCTATTTTTTACAATATTCTTTTTTTCTGTGCTTTTGATATTATAATGCAATCATAGATTCAAATAAAAAATATCATATTTGGAGAGGTGATAGGCATGAAAAAAGCAAGAAAAAATAGTAGAAAAATGTTCGGGAGTATTCTTTTCATATTTTCCATTCTTTTATGTAGCATTTGTATGTCCGGGAAAACAGTCGTCACCAAGGCAGCCTCTTCGGTTGTGGAAAGTGCGATTTCATGGGCGGTATCCATTGCCAATGACAATTCTCATGGTTATAGTCAGATAAATCGATGGGGACCGGATTATGACTGTTCCTCTTTGGTAATCAGTGCTTTCCGAAATGCCGGTGTTGATGTGGGAGCAGCAACTTATACGGGAAATATGAGGTCACAGTTAACCCAGCATGGATTTCAATGGATTTCCTGGAGTCAAATAGGAGGAACATCCAATCTTCAGCGGGGAGATATTTTGCTAAGTGAAAAAAATCATACGGAAATTTATCTGGGAAATAATCAAAATGTGGGCGCTCATTCATCCCAAGGACATCCGGAAATAGGAGACCAGACGGGAGGAGAAATTTCCGTTTCCGGTTATTATAATTTTCCCTGGGACGGTGTTCTTCGATACGTGGGAGGAGATTCATGTTCTTGTTCCACATCCTATGAAGGGGACTATGAAGTGACTACGGGCAGCCTGCCTTTGAACATGCGGAGTGGACATGGTACAGGATATTCTGTGGTGACATCCATTCCGAAAGGGTCAACGGTTCATGTAAGCCGTGCAGATGGAAACTGGGCTCATGTGCGATGGAATGGTTATAGTGGATATTGCAGTATGCAATATTTGACCAAAATCACATCGAAAAGTTATCGACTTCATGTATGGGTTTCGGACACCGGAATGGGAAGTGTGCCTTCCAATTATGTTGTAGGAAATCGATATTATATCTGCTATGAATTGATTGATGAATCAACGGGTAAAAGGGCAAATGAAACAAGTAATATAAGTTTCAAAGCAACGGAAACCATCCAGAATTCCAAGGGAAATGTGTATGAATATACCTATGAAAACAGTGACAACAATTGGATTTCCTTTGTATGTGATTCGGAAGATACCTATACCGGAACCGTGACAATAAGTGGAGATGTAGAAGTGTCATCCACCGTCTCCTTTGAAGCATTTGCTGAAACAACACCTCAGGCTAGAGTTTGGATGTGGGATGCGAATGAATCCGAGGAAATCTATACCACAGAAGTGGGAAAAAATGTAAATGTAAACGTTTTGATCCGGGATAAAAATTCAAAAAAGAATTTAAATGATTCCTCTGCGGTATGGACCTCCGGTGATGGTTATACCACAACGATAAAAGTGTACAATCCGACGGGAAATATGATTAAAAGCCAATCATTCAAAAATAAGGACTGTGCTGGGCTTTCTTTCACTCCGAATGAAGCAGGAGGGTATAAGATTACCGCAGATTTTTCAGGAAATATAAACGGTAGTATTCAAAAGACAATTGAAGTCAAAACGCCAAGTGCCACAGTGACTTTGGCGCCGACGGAAAAACCAGCGGCCACTGCCACGGTGACTTTGGCGCCGACGGAAAAACCAACGGCCACTGCCACACCGGAAGAAAATAAAAAGACAGAGTGGCGGGACAATGTGAAATCTGTCCTATCAAAGCTGGAATCCTGGGCAGATGAGGCGGAAGCGAAAGTGGAAACGGAAGTGGAAGATAAAGATGTGCTGGTTGATGAGTCAGAGATAGGAAATGTTTCATTGAAATATGCGAAAAATATTGGCGGACGTAAAATGTTGGTTCGCTGGAATCGGAAAGCGAGAGTAACCGGTTACCAGATTCAATATTCTACCGATAAAAGTTTCAGAAAAAGTCAATCGTTGCAACGAAAGAGAACCACTTGTCTGATTTCGAAACTGAGCAAAAAGAAAACCTATTATGTTCATGTTCGTGCCTACAAAATCGTAGATGGAGAGAAACGATATGGCGAATGGAGTAAGAAAAAGAAAGTGAAAATAAAACGCTAGAAAGCAACAAAGACAGATAGAAAAAATGGCTGTCATACCTGTGAAAATAACACGGGTGTGACAGCCGCTTTCAGTTTATTTGTGTTTGTTTAAAAATGAGTTAATTAGATGCTGGTTTTTCAGCATAAGCAAAAATTTTAACACTGGAATAGGTAATGTAGTCATAGGTTACCGGGTCATATGGAGTCCAAACTGTATCAAATGTAGTCAATGAATCTGAAAAGTATTGGTAGGATGACTTGGAAGCCACTACTTTTCCTGATGCATCGTAGAATAAAAATACAATGTTTGCGGAAACACCTAATTCCGTACTCGTGCAAGTAAAGGAGATTTTTCCCTCATCCCCAGATTGGTTTTGAGTAACCGTAACTTTATCGGATGCATCTACATAAGAATACTCCGTTTTGGCAACTTTACTGATGATGGATTTTGATGGATCAATGACAGATTCAACCGTAGTACCAACTAAATATTGAGATGCTCCCGGGCTAATTGCAGTACCTGATATTTCGCTGGTAGCACATACTACTCCGGCACTGTTTTTCAATTGATAATTCAAGCTATAGTATGGTACTGCCACGCTGTTGTTAT
>JALEKC010000187.1 GCA_022769325.1 Eubacterium sp.
GCCGGTCCGGTTGTGGCTGGTGCCGTAGTTTTGCCCAAAGATTGTAACATATTATATTTAAATGATTCCAAAAAATTAAGTGCCAAGCGTCGCGAGGAATTATTTGATGAAATAAAAGAAAAGGCAATTTCCTATGGAATTGGGATGAGTTCTCCGGCACAAATCGATTCTATCAACATATTGCAGGCAACTTATGAGGCGATGCGTCATGCCATTGAAGATTTGGATGTGGTTCCGGATTTGTTATTAAATGATGCCGTTACCATTCCGCAGGTGCCCATTAAGCAAGTGGGGATAGTAAAAGGAGATGCAAAAAGTTTGTCTATAGCGGCTGCCAGCATAATGGCAAAAGTTACTAGGGATCGCTTGATGGTACAGTATGCAGAGATGTATCCGGAGTACGGTTTTGAAGGACATAAAGGATATGGTTCAGCAGCTCATATAGAGGCATTAAAGAAATATGGGCCGTGTCCGATTCATCGGCAGACATTTATTAAAAACTTTCTGTAGAAAAGGGGAGTGACAAGGATGCAACAAGAGAATAGAAAAAAGACGGCAGTTGCACTTGAGTATGAAAAAGGTGATACTGCCCCAAAGGTCATTGCGTCCGGGCGCGGCTACATCGCAGATCGTATTATAAAGACGGCCGAGGAAAATGCAGTGCCGGTTCACAAAGATGAAAAATTAGCAAAAAGTTTATCTTTATTGGATGTGGGAGAATATATTCCGCCGGAATTGTATAGTATAGTAGCAGAAGTTTTGGTCTATGTGGACGATATGGAAAAGATTCAAAGCAAAATATCTCGTTAAGGTTTGACAAAGCATTTTTATTGTGATAGAATGATAAAAGATTGAGGATATCTCATGAAGGGGTACACCACCGCGGGTGTAGTTTTCAGATGATATCCTTTTTTTGTTGCATAAGGTCGACAAGCAGAAATTGTGATTGTATAAGCATTGCTTGATTGCCCAAAGGTGAGACGGAGGTGAAAAAATGGTACAGATCAATGGTGTGAACAAAGAACAGTATGATGGAAAAACGTTGGAAGAGATGATAGCCGAAGAAGGGTATGAAAAATCTCGTATCGCCATAGAGATAAATGAAGAAATCATACCGAAAACCAGGTATGGAGAAGTGATTCTTCAGGATGCAGACCGTGTTGAAGTGGTTAGCTTTGTAGGTGGAGGCTGAACTCAAGGATAAGTAGAAAAGGAAAGAGAGGACATAGATCATGGATAAGAAAGACGTTTTAGTGTTAGGTGGAAAGGAATTTACATCAAGATTTATACTTGGTTCCGGTAAATACTCTTTGGATTTGATTAAGGCATCGGTAGAAAATGCGGGAGCACAGATTATCACTCTTGCACTTCGTCGTGCCAATGTGGGTGGAACTGCCAATATTTTGGATTATATTCCAGAGGGAGTTACCTTACTGCCCAATACTTCCGGTGCCAGAAATGCAGAAGAAGCGGTTCGTATCGCTAGACTTTCCCGGGAAGTTGGATGTGGAAATTTTGTAAAAATCGAGATTATGCGAGACAGTAAATATTTACTTCCGGATAATCAGGAAACCATAAAAGCAACGGAAATTCTTGCCAAAGAAGGATTTGTTGTCATGCCATATATGTATCCGGACTTAAATGTGGCAAGGGATTTGTATAATGCCGGCGCAGCGTCAATTATGCCCCTGGCGGCACCGATTGGTTCCAATAAGGGATTGTGTACCAAAGAATTTATTCAGATTTTGATTGATGAAATTGATTTGCCGATTATCGTGGATGCCGGAATTGGAACTCCGTCTCAGGCCTGTGAGGCAATGGAGATGGGAGCTGCGGCGGTGATGGCAAATACAGCCATAGCGACTGCAGGAGATATTCCAGCCATGGCAGAAGCCTTTAAAAAGGCCATTGAAGCTGGAAGAACGGCATATTTATCAGGTCTTGGAAGAGTTCTAGACAAGGGAGGAAGTGCGTCTTCTCCATTGACCGGTTATATTCAGGATGGAAGTAATCAATAAAATTGGAGGAAAATCATGCAGGAAAAAGTAAATGAGAGCATCTTAAATGATGAGATAAAAGAACATTTGAAAGAAAACCGAATTGACCATATGACCTATCTGGAAGGGATGGAAGTGTTGGATTCGGATATTGATAAACAGGTAATAGAGGCTGCCAAGGCATATAATTGTGATAAATACACGGCAAAAGATGTGCAGCAAGCGCTTCTTCATACCAATAAAACACCGGAGGATTTTGGTGCTCTTTTGTCTCCGGCAGCTATGCCATTTTTGGAGGAAATCGCACAGCAGGCACAAAAAGAGACCCGAAAACATTTTGGAAACTCCATTTACATGTTTACGCCAATTTATATTGCAAATTATTGTGAAAATTATTGCATTTATTGTGGATTTAATTGTCATAACAAAATTCGCCGTGCAAAGCTCAATGCAGAAGAGATTGAGAGAGAAATGCAGGAAATTGCCAAAAGTGGTTTGCAGGAAATCTTGATTCTGACAGGGGAAAGCCCGAAAATGTCAGATATTCATTACATTGGTGAGGCTTGTAAGATTGCCAAGAAATATTTTAAGGTTATTGGGCTTGAGATATATCCGACCAATTCTAAGGATTATGCTTACTTGCATGAGTGTGGAGCGGATTATGTAACGGTATTTCAAGAAACCTATAATTCCGACAAATATGAAACTCTGCATCTGGCTGGGAACAAACGAATTTTTCCATACCGTATCAATGCCCAGGAACGTGCCATCAAAGGAGGCATGCGTGGAGTCGGATTTGCTGCCTTGCTGGGATTGGATGATTTTCGAAGAGATGCCTTTGCAACGGGATTGCATGCTTATTTTTTGCAAAGAAAATATCCTCACGCAGAAATTGCCTTTTCATGTCCAAGGCTTCGTCCCATTATTAATAATGAGAAAATCAATCCAATGGATGTTCATGAAGCTCAGCTTTTACAGGTGGTGTGTGCCTATCGACTTTTTATGCCTTTTTCCAATATCACAGTTTCTACAAGAGAGTGTGAGCGGGTTCGCAACAATTTGATTCAAATTGCGGCCACAAAGATTTCTGCAGGTGTAAACGTGGGAATTGGTGGTCATAGCGGAGAAGAAAAAGGGGATGAGCAGTTCGAAATTGATGATACAAGAAATGTGGATGAAGTATATCAGGCCATTATGGATGCCGGATTGCAGCCGGTTATGAGTGATTATATTTATGTATAGGAGAATATCATGGCATTGAAAATAGGAATGGAAAAAATTCCTTGTATTTGTGTGACAAATCGTGCATTGTGCAAAGGGGATTTTCTGTCCCGGATTCAGAAAATTGCGGAATCTGACGTGGCAGACGCCATCCTTTTACGGGAAAAGGATCTTAGCGAGGAGGATTATTATGCTCTTGCGGCAGAGGTCCTTTCCATTTGTGACGAGTATAAAAAAAGATGCATTTTACATCAGTTTTACCCGGTGGCAATGGAACTTGGATGTCGGGAAATTCATCTGCCACTCCACGTTCTTCAGGAAATGCGTGGAAAGAAAGGGACAAGAGATTATTTTACTACGGTGGGAACCTCGGTTCATTCCCTGAAACAGGCCAAACTTGCCACACATTTTCAAGTGAATTATATGACAGCAGGACACATCTTTGAAACTGATTGTAAAAAAGGTCTTCCGGGACGAGGTTTGTCATTTTTAGAAAAGATCACAGAACAAGTGGAGAATCCCGTTTTTGGAATTGGTGGAATCACATTGGAAAATGCCAATGAGGTGACCCGGGCAGGAGCAGCAGGAGTATGTATTATGTCAGGTTTTATGCTTGAAACTGTGACTTGATTGTGGTAGACTACCTATATGTAACAAATGTTAGGAGTTGATTGAGTATGCCGATTAAGATTCCAAATTCACTTCCGGCTAGAGGGATTTTGGAAAATGAAAATATATTTGTAATGACGGAGCATCGTGCGATGCATCAGGATATCCGCCCTTTGCGTGTCCTGATTTTAAATCTGATGCCCACAAAAATTGTGACAGAGACCCAGCTTTTGCGAAAATTATCCAATACTCCTCTTCAGATTGATGTGGAATTTTTGAAAACTGCCAGTTATATTCCACAGCACACGGACCCCACTCACTTAGATACGTTTTATACGACCTTTGATGAAGTGAAGGATCGTCGTTTTGATGGAATGATTATTACGGGAGCTCCTTTGGATTATACAGAATTTGAAGATGTAACTTATTGGAACGAGGTTTGCCACATCATGGATTGGTGCAAGACCCATGTTCATTGTACCCTTCATCTTTGTTGGGGGGCTTTTGCGGGATTGCATTATTATTATGGAATTCCCAAAGTGGACTATGAAAAAAAACTGTCGGGGGTCTATGAACATACAGTGATTAAGAAAAATTCACCGTTTTTCCGTGGGTTTGATGATGTTTTCTATGCTCCTCAGTCACGGGCTATGGGAGTCCGACGAGAAGATATTGAAGCCATTGATGAATTGGAATTGATGGCCATATCTGAAGTAGCAGGGGTTACCATTGTAAAGACCAAAGACAGTCATCATTTCTTTATGACCTGTCATCCGGAATATGATGCAGATACATTGGCAAAAGAGTATTTTCGTGACGTGGAAAAGGGAATGAATCCTCAGATACCTTGCAATTATTTTCCGGAGGATAATCCTGAAAAAACACCGGTGGTTCGTTGGCGTTCGGCAGGACAGTTGCTTTTTTCCAATTGGCTTAATTATTACGTTTATCAAAGTACACCGTACGAATTATAACTTTTAGCAGGAGAAGACATTATGAAGAAGCAGGCATTAAATCCTTATTTGCCATCCTGGGAATATGTTCCGGATGGAGAACCTTATGTTTTTGGAGATCGCGTGTATGTGTATGGTTCCCATGATTTTTACAATGGCTACGTATTTTGTATGGGGGATTATGTGGGGTGGTCAGCTCCGGTTGACGATCTTGGAAATTGGCGTTATGAAGGTATCATTTATGAGAAAACGGCAGACCCATTAAATAAAGATGGAAAAATGTGTCTATATGCTCCGGATGTTACAGTGGGACCGGATGGGCGGTATTACCTATATTATGTTCTGGATAAAGTGTCCGTTGTATCGGTGGCTGTCAGTGATTCTCCGGCGGGCCCATTTTCTTTTTATGGATATGTAAAAGATAAAGAGGGCATACGATTAGGAGAAAGGCCATTGGATGAGCCACAATTTGATCCCGGGGTTCTCACAGAACAGGGTAAAACATATTTATATACCGGATTTTGTGGGAAAGGAGATAAGAGCCGTTCCGGATCTTTTGTTTGTGTTCTGGGGGAGGATATGCTGACCATGGAAGAAGAACCGGTTTGTGTTGTGCCCGGCTGTGAGTATAGTGCCGGAACTTCTTTTGAGAACCATGCTTTTTTTGAAGCATCTTCCATTCGAAAAATAGGAAGCAAATATTATTTTATCTATTCTTCAGAAGTGATGCATGAATTATGTTATGCTACCAGTGATTCGCCTACAAAGGATTTTGTCTACGGAGGTGTCATTGTAAGCAATTGTGATTTACATATTGATACCTATAAGCCGGCAGACAGACCTATGGCATATGGTGCAAACAATCACGGAAGTATCGTGCAGATTAAGGAACAGTGGTTTATTTTTTATCATCGTCACACCAATGGAAATTGGTACAGCCGCCAGGGGTGTGCGGAACCCATTGAAGTATTGGCAGATGGGAGCATCCCCCAAGTAGAAATAACCTCCTGCGGACTCAATGGTGGTCCTCTGGTGGGCCAGGGAGAATATCCGGCCTATCTTGCCTGTCATTTGTTTACGGATGAACCATCCATGTATGTTGGAGGAGATGCGTTCCCAAAAGTAATGCAGGATGGACGGGATGGCGATGAAGAAACTGGTTATGTGGGAAATATCCAAAACTCAGCGACACTTGGATTTAAATATTTTGATATGAAGAATGTAACCGGTATCCGGGTGACCACGCGGGGATATGCAGATGGTGTTATAGAAGTTCGTCTTCGTTGGGATGGTGAGATACTTGCGGAAATCCCCATTCATTATACCAATGTCTGGGAAACCTATGAGACAAAAGTTTCTATTCCCGATGGAATATCAGCATTATATCTTACTTTTCGTGGGGAGGGAAATGGCGCTGTAAAATCTTTTGAATTACTTGTTTAGAAAGGCAGAAAAAACTCATACGCAATTGGGGATTTATATGAAAAAGGACGACATTCCATTGATTGTTGCAGATAAAAAAGTGTTGTCTGTGGATATCAATTGGGATGCGAAATTGATGCAGATTTCTGTTGATATGAGAGGCTAGAGTATTTTTCAATAAAGGAGGCGGATGTGTTGTGCAGACATATCAAATCAAAAATCATAAAATGACACTAACAGTGGCAGAACACGGGGCAGAAATTCGATCTGTTGAAGTAGATGGTATGGAGAGGATGTGGGATGCCAATCCGGCATTTTGGGGAAGAACCGCGCCGATTCTTTTTCCGATTGTGGGAGCTCTAAAAGACAATTCCTATCAATACGAAGGAGAGACCTATTCCATGTCCCAGCATGGATTTGCCAGAGATATGGAGTTTACATTGACAGAGCAAACCGAGGAAAGTTTGCAATTTGTTTTATCGGACAATTCGGAAACATACGAAAACTATCCATTTCATTTTCAATTGACGGTTTCTTATGAAATTTTTGAAAGTTATATTAACATAGGCTGGAAAGTACTTAATACAGATGAAAAGAAGATGTATTTTCAAATTGGTGGACATCCGGCATTTGCCTGTCCATGTGAAGGTGGCATGATTCGTGACGATTATAGCATTAAAGTGGGAGAATTGCCTTTGTTGGAGACGGCCTTTTTGGAAAAAGGACTGTTGGGAGAAGAAAAGGAACTTCTTGCCAATGAATTATTATTAAAAGAAGATACTTTTGCCAGAGATGCTTATATTATACAAAATGAAACCGTAGGTCATGTGGATTTGGTAAATCACGTATCCAATCAGGTTAAAGTTCGTGTTTTGGCAGATGTTCCGGTATGGGGTATCTGGAGCACGGCGGATAAAAAAGCTCCTTTTGTTTGTATCGAGCCTTGGTATGGACGCTGTGACAAGACAGATTTCAGTGGAGAATTGTCAGAGAGAGAATATATCCAGTCTTTGGAGCCGGGGGAGACCTTTACCGGTGGATATCAAATAGAATTTATGTAACGCAGACGCCCATTCGAACACATTCGTATGGGCGTCTGCTTATGTACATGTGGTAAGGAGGGACCCAACGAAGTTGAGAGGATTCCTTATCGCCTGATGGCATCAAAAACTTTTCCAATAGAGTCATTGATTACGAGATTGGCATGAGCATCACGAGCAGTTTTGCTTTTATTGATGAGAACAAGTTTATTTCCATGATAATAGTCAATTAATCCAGCGGCGGGGTAGACTGCTAAAGAAGTTCCTCCGATAATTAAGATATCCGCATTTTGGATATATTGAATCGCCTTTTCTAAAAGATAGGAATCCAGACCTTCCTCGTATAAAACCACATCCGGTTTTATGGTGCCTCCACAGGAGCATTTAGGAATTCCTTCCTGGGAAATGATATCTTTCAAATTATAAAATTTCCTACATTTCATGCAATAATTGCGAAGGACGGAACCGTGAAGTTCAATAACTTCTTGGCTTCCGGCTTTTTGATGCAAACCATCGATATTCTGTGTAATAACTGCTTTTAATTTCCCTTCCTTTTCAAGTTGTGCTAACGCAAGATGGGCTTTATTTGGTTCGGCATCGGGAAAAATCATTTTATTTCGGTAAAAACGGAAAAATTCTTCTGTGTTCCGAAGAAAAAAACTATGACTTAAAATGGTTTCCGGAGGGAAGTCGTACTGCTGATTGTAGAGACCATCCACGCTTCGAAAGTCCGGAATATTGCTTTCCGTGGAGACCCCGGCGCCGCCAAAAAATACGATATTATCGCTTTCTTCTATCCAATTTTGCAATTGTTCCATTTCATTCAAAGATAAAACCTCCTTTTCTAACTCGCATATCTATATTAAGGGTAGCACAAAGAGAAAAAAAAGTCAAAAATATCGCAAAAAAAAGAAAAAAGTTCTTGACTTTATTTTCAAACTATAGTATTATAAGTCATGTTGATGGTCCGTTGGTCAAGCGGCTAAGACGCTGCCCTCTCACGGCAGAAACAGGGGTTCGATTCCCCTACGGACTATTTTAAATCCCATAATTTTTTATGGGATTTATTTTTTTAGTGAGGTGTTAACGTGGAGGAGACAAAAAATTATTTTCAATGGAAGGAATTCCTTAGTTACTATAAGCCATTTCGTGGTATTTTTGCGGCAGATATGTTTTTCGCATTTTTAGGAGCATTGACGACCCTTGTGATTCCCTTGATGGTGCGGTATATAACCGGGACGGTAGTATATTTGCCGAAAGAACAGATGCTGTCTGAGATTTTTCTTTTAGGTGCAGGGATGGTGGTACTTGTGGCGATTCAGTGTTACAGCAATTATTTTATCGGCAATTACGGGCATGTCATGGGAGCAAAAATTGAATATAATATGAGAAAAGAGATTTTTGAGCATTATCAGAAATTGTCTTTTTCCTTTTATGATAATCAGAAAGTGGGGCAGCTCATGTCCCGAATCACCAATGATTTATTTGATATTACGGAGTTGCTTCATCATGGACCGGAAGATGTGGTGATTTCTTTTATTAAATTTGTGGGAACCCTTGGCATTTTGACATGGATAAATTGGCGGTTGGCGCTGGCTGCCTTTGTTCTGATTCCGATTATGTTTGTATACGCTTATTTTTTGAATAAGAAAATGAAGCGTGCCTTCAAAAATAATCGTGAGAAAGTGGCAGATATTAATACCCGCATTGAGGATAATCTGTCCGGAATCCGAGTCGTAAAATCCTTTGCCAATGAGGCAATGGAACGGGAAAAATTCATGGAGGGAAATCAAGGATTTTTAGATAGTAAGAAAAACAGTTACTTTTATATGGGCCAGTACCATGCCGGACTCACCGCTTTTATTACGATGATTACTGTAGTTGTCATTCTGACAGGCGCCGTTCTTTTGGCTGGTGGAACCATTCAGGCCCCGGATTTAATAACCTTTTTGCTCTATATCAGTAATTTTACAGAGCCGGTACAAAAACTTATCAATTTTACAGAGCAATTTCAAAATGGAATTACCGGATATGAGAGATTTCGTGAAATATTAGCCATTGAACCGGAAATTAAAGAATGCGAAAATCCGGTGGAAGCCAAAAGTATCAAAGGAGAAGTGGTTTTTGATGATGTTGGATTTCGCTATGAGGAGGACCAGGAAAAGGTGCTAAGTCATGTGAGCCTTCGGGTCAATGCCGGAGAATATGTGGCTTTGGTGGGAACATCCGGCGCAGGAAAGACTACATTATGCAGTTTGATTCCCCGGTTTTACGAAGTGACTTTTGGCTCTATTTATCTGGATGGTGTGGATGTTCGCCAATATACATTATCCAGTTTGCGAAAAAGCATTGGCGTGGTACAGCAGGAGGTGTATCTTTTTGCTGGTACCGTAATGGAGAATATACGATATGGAAAGGTGGATGCCACGAGAGAAGAAGTGATTCAGGCGGCAAAAGATGCCAACGCTCATGAATTTATCATGGCGCTTCCGGAGGGGTATGATACCAATATCGGACAGCGTGGAGTCAAACTCTCTGGTGGTCAAAAACAGAGACTTTCCATTGCCCGGGTTTTTTTAAAAAATCCACCGGTACTGATTTTTGATGAGGCCACGTCGGCACTTGATAATGAGAGTGAAAAGGTAGTTCAGGAGTCTCTTGAAAAACTGGCGAAGAATCGTACTACCTTTGTGATTGCCCATCGTTTGTCGACCATTAAAAATGCACAGCGAATTCTTGTGTTGACGGAGGAGGGCATTTGTGAAGAGGGAAGTCATGAAGAATTGATGAAAAAAAGAGGAGTATATTACAATTTGTACACATTATCGGGAAATCCCCTATAAAAAGTGCTTGCATTTGGAAAAAACTTGTGATATACTGAAAATGTTGTTATTGGATTGAGATGAGTGGACGCAAGTCCACTCATTGTTGTTAT
>JALEKC010000004.1 GCA_022769325.1 Eubacterium sp.
AAAAGACCTCCTACTTAGACAGTAGGAGGTCTTAGACTACCACGATTCAATTGATACTACTTCATCATAAATTCAAACGGAAGATTGTTCAACCCATCAACCTTAACATAGTATGTGCCTTTCGGGATTTTCTCCGTATACTTTTTCTTCTTATCCGGGAATGGATACACCTTTTTTGTTCCTGTTCCTTTGGATAAATACATCACTTTTTTCGTAGTTCCTATTTCCTTTTTGGCTGCATTGCAAAGCGTAAAATCAAAGTCCGACTGGAACGTCACTTTAGAAGGAGCATCTAATGTAAATTTATAATATCCTTTCTCAACCACCTGCACAATATTCATTGTCTGTCCGGATTTCGCTTCCGTATCCTGTGTAGGATCCATCCGATTGGTTTTCAGAGTAAAAGAAACTTCCTTCCCCACATCCAAATCGTTTTTCAACACCATCAAGTACCAGTTTACCGGTCCGGAAGCAGCCTGCTGAAATGTAATAGGCGCAGTCGGAACTCTCTGAATAATGTGAAGATGATCCTCGACGTTGGAAGAATACTCTTTTGTTGTTCGCAAATCAACAGCCACTTTGTCAGCAAACCCCTGACACTCTAAAGAAAAAGTTAACCAACCTGCCTTTTGCACGGTAATCGGAATCGTCAATATGTTGGTATTGGCATCCATGGTAAAGGTCTGGGAAAAGTCATTTGTAATGTCCACTGTCGAACCATACTCAGCAGCTTTCACCGTTTTATTTACCGGACCCATCACACCGCACAGTGATAGTACGAGCACCAGCGTCAATAAGTAAGAAATCTGTTTTTTCACTTTTGGTCAGAAGTTTTGATGAAATTCCTTTTGAATCTGCCCCAACAGTTTGTCATATTCCTGCATGATCTCCTCATGATGTTCCTTCACGAACGAATCATTTCCATCTTTCACTGCCAACTCCAGTGCTTTGGCATGTTCAGACAGCTCGTCCGCCCCGATTGTCAATGACGTACTCTTTAATGAATGCATATGTATCTGATAACTTTTCCAATCTGATAAAGAATACTCTTTCTCCAACAATTCTCTTTTATCCTCTTCAAGATAAGTTTCAATCATCTCTAAGTAAAAGTCTTCATCACCCATGCAATACACCATTCCTGATTTAATATTCAGATATGGAAAGCGTTTTTCCAATGCACTTTTCTCAAGAACAGTTTGTGTTTCTTCTGGATTCTCGGCAATAGTTTCATTGCATTTAATGTCTGAACTCCATCCATCTCTGGCATCATATGATCCAGGAAAACAATGTCATATTTTTCCCGATAAATCAAACTAAGACATTCCGTTCCACTGCTAGCCACATCTACTTTAGCCCCGGTCTGCCGGATGTAGTTTTGTGCAACCTTCAGATTCATCTCCACATCATCAACAACCAGAACCTTGGCTTTCGGAGCATAAACCATATCCTTTGACAACTCTGTCGAACGAATAAATTGCTGATATTTCTCTGCAAAATTCCCCATTGGTTCCATGTTTACGATTTGCTGCGGTATGGTAGCAGTAAACACAGAGCCCTTTTCATACTGGCTTGTTACCTCAATTTTGCCACCCATCATCTCAACCAGATTTTTCGTCAAATTCAAGCCCAATCCGGTTCCTTGAATGTTGCGGTTTTTCTGTTCATCCAGTCTTGTAAAGTTCATAAAAAGACGTTCCATATCCGATTCTTTTATGCCGATACCACTGTCCTCAACTTCTAGCTTTAACAGCAACTGTGTTTCATCTGTTTTCTCAAACCCCAGACGAAGACAGACATGCCCTTCCTTTGTGTATTTCACGGCATTTGACAGAAAATTATTGATAATCTGTTTGAGGCGAACCTCATCTCCTAAAAGAACGGAGGGTATTTTTTCATCAATCCTCATTTCAAATTCCAAATTCTTCGCATCAGCTCTCGCTTTAGCCATTTGGTAACAATCATTGAGAACGGAGAATAAATGCCAACTACAATTGCACCAAGCATTACCACCAGATTCATCAAATACATCCAAACGCATGCTGCCCCTTCTAGAATTAACCATGTAAAAACGAGACCCAAAACAAACCAAATAGGCATACTACTGTAACAACCGCCGGAACAAAAATACATCCATGGAAAAATGACAAGATTCGCTATACCGGTAATTAATAGACTTGCAATTCGCATCTGATTGTGAAATCCGGATAAATACAGCGAGACAAAGACAACTACCAGTAAAATAAACACAACCATTCCTGTCGCATAATCTCCCAGAGCCACCGTCACAATCAATAGTTGTCGAGATTTTATAAATTTTTTTACACTTCCAGCCCGAATTCTCGATAGGATTTCTCGATTCTTTTATTGATTTCTTTCTTTGTCATTTTCTCTTCGGTATTGACATGAAACCATGACATATTGACTTTCTTTTTCTGGCACCCGGCAAAAAAACCATGTGCCAGTTTATCTAAGTCAAACTTTTTTGCCGATATCTTTTTCTTTTTTCCGTCTGCAAAACGATAATAATGACATTTTTCTTCTTTCTTTTGCTCATCCCATGTTGTTTCTGAACTGGCATAATGACGTGCTGTCAGCATATTATTTTTTAAAACCATTCCTGCATACCAATTATATCTGGCACCGGCACCTCCGGAGCAATAATCACTTACCATATAATAGTAGAGGTTCGTCTTTGTGTCCACATAAGCTATTTTTATCCCATCCACGATATCCGCTTCCGCAAATTCTTCATGGATACGGCGCAGGCATGTTCCATCTGCCGACACCTGATAATACATGGAATAGGTAAAGTACCCTGACCCCTGTCCACCGGTGGACATAATCAGTTCTAATCTTCCATCTTGATCCAAATCTGTAACTGTAATATACTGTTCTGTAATCTCCTCTTCCTCTTTGGTCT
>JALEKC010000024.1 GCA_022769325.1 Eubacterium sp.
CTAAAATGGCTTAAAATTTAAAAATATTGATACAACTAAAAGAAAACCTAAGTGGAAAAAGTCTTTAGTAAAATGAGAAAATCGAGCTGTTTTACTAAGATTTTTACTAAATTTGGATGACAAAATATACGAATTTATGCCACGATATGCGACGGAAACGAAGAAAACAATCTATCACAGCAAATCGTATAAAGTGGCGTAAAATCAAGGAAAATCAGCATTTTCAAGGAGTTTTTAAGGCATGATTAAAATATTATTCGTGTGCCACGGCAATATTTGTCGTTCACCAATGTGTGAATTCATTTTCCGTGACAAAGTTCAAAAAAGAGGTTTGGGAGAGCAGTTTTATATTGAATCCGCTGCCACAAGTACGGAGGAGATTGGGAATATGCCCCATCATGGAACCCAGCAGATTTTGTCTCGACTGGGGATCAGTTGCTATGGAAAGCGGGCCCGTCAAATTCGAAAAAAAGATTATGATGAATTTGATTATCTGATTGGTATGGATGATATGAATATTCGAAATATGAAGCGAGTATTCGGAGAAGATACGGAACATAAGATATATAAATTTATGTCCTTTGCAGGAGAAAGTCGAAGCATCGCAGATCCATGGTACACCGGAGATTTTGAGCGAACTTACCGAGATGTGGAAGAATCTTGTGAAGCCTTTCTTTCTTATTTGATTCAAAAAGGAGAGGTTGTGGACATGCCATGATTTATTCAGGGAAACAATTGCGAGCCTTGATTTTTCCATTGATGTTTGAACAGTTTCTCAATGTATTAGTGGGAATAGTAGATACATTAATGGTGTCAAAGGCAGGAGAAGCGGCGGTTTCCGGTGTAGCACTGACCACCAATATAAATTTACTGATTATACAGGTTATGGCAGCCCTTGCCACAGGCGGTGCCGTGGTTTGCAGCCAATATAATGGCCGAAAAGATAAAAAAGATGCCACCTTTGCGGCAGCACAATTAGAGACGGTTCTTTTGATATTTTCTATAGTTGCAGCATTTATCTGTGGTGTATTTGGCCATTTATTGCTACCTCTTATTTTCGGAAAAGTGGAAGAATCGGTGATGCATTGTGCATGGATTTATATGTTTGTGACAGCCTTTTCCTATCCTTTTTTAGGAATTTACAACGGAGGAGCAGCGATTTTTCGAAGTGTTGGAAATAGTAAAGTCAGTATGTTGTTTAGCATTCTAATGAATGCAATAAATATTGTCCTCAATGCCATTTTTGTTGCCATGGGATACGGCGTACTCGGGGTGGCACTTGCCACATTCATTAGTCGAATGATATGCGGGATAGGTATGACGGTGCTTGTTACCAGACCATATAATCCCCTTCAAATCAAACAGATAAAATCCTTGAGGCCGGACAAAAAAATGATTGCCCGGATTTTGCGAATTGGCATTCCAAACGGGATAGAAAATAGTATGTTTCAAGTGGGAAAATTGATGGTGGTCAGTATGATTACACGATTTGGAACCGCTGCCATAGCTGCTAATTCCGTCAGTTATTCCATCATCGAGTTTCCCAATATTCCGGGAATGTCCATGGGACTTGCTTTGATAACCGTGGTGGGAAATTGTCTTGGTGCCGGAGAGGTCCGGCAGGCAAAGAAATATACAAAAAAATTAATATCCCTTGCCTATGCAGGAGATTGGGTCATGAACCTTTTGCTTTTTCTATTTGCATCACAGGTGGTTTCTGTCTTTTCCTTATCTGCGGAAGCAACAGGGATGGCTGTTGAAGTTCTTCGATGGTTTAGTTCCATTGCCATTCTGATATGGCCACTCAGTTTTACATTGCCCAATGCATTGCGGGCGGCTGGAGATGTAAAATATACGATGCTGACAGGAATCATTTCTATGTGGCTCTTTCGCGTCCTTTGCAGCTATATTTTAGCTGTGGTTTGCAATCTTGGTATCCTTGGCGTGTGGTTTGGAATGTTTATTGACTGGGGAGTGCGCTCCGTGTGCTTTGTTATGCGTTATTTTTCCGGAAAATGGCAAAACAAAGAAGTGATTTCATAAGAATTATTTTCGAAAATAATAGGGACTGTCTCTGTGAACAGTCCCTAAAAAATCATTTTTATATGTTATTCGTTCATGTCGGAATCATCGCTGTGGGCCGGATGTGAGTCACAATATTCCCCATACCGTTCATCCACCAATTGATCGATGTAACCTCTGCTAAATAAAGGAAATGCTTCAGATAGTTCTTCTTTTAAACGATCCGTGATAAAGAGGTAATTTTCCTCGTCGCTGAGCGACGGATCCGATGGGAGAGTATCAAAATACTCATCGGTAAAATGTTCTTTGATATAGGATTCCACTTCTTCCAAAACATTTTCCTCTTCCGAAACAAGATTCTTAATACTGTTTGCCTTGCGGATGGAAGAAATCCCAATAATAAGAAAAATCGTAAATACGACAGTTAAAACAATAACTGAATAGGTATTAAATAAGGTCAATACCTCGAAGGCATTGAGGAGAGCAAAAAGATAACCAATCAATGCAAATACGATAAAACTGATTCCACTGAATTTAAAATCCGAATAGGTATCTTTTTTATTTACATAAACCGTACTAGCTTCGGTACGCAGATTAGACAGCAGTTTGTTGGCCTCTTCATCCTGAATTTCGGAAAATTTTTCCTCAAATTTGGGAAGTAATGTCTCTAAATCATAAGTTCTTTCCTCATCTTCGTCATCGTCTCCCGATAAACCGTCAAAAAGCTGATTAATATAAATCAATTCCTTTTGAGCAACCAGAATATCATAAGCCGGAATTTCCCCTTCCTCATTTTCCTCCTGAGGGCGAATTCCACAACTGAGTAAACCTGCTCGATTTAAATAATCAACCAGTTTTTCGGCGGTGGATTCTTCGGTAAGAGAACCGATAACCACCGGCTCATTTTCATCAATTTCTTCCGGAAGTTCCGCAACCAGTTCACAACCGCAGTCTACACAAGTAGTAACACCCTCAATATATTCATTTTTACATTTTGGACACCACATAGTATGCTCCTTTCTTAAAGCGTTTTTCTACACACAATCTTAGCATAAGAGAGATAAAAATGCAATTTATTCTTGTAGAGAATTTTCAACAATGTTATAATGGGAAAAGAATGACTAGAAGAATAGGAGCAATTTGCATATGGCTTTGAAACAAAGACGTTTTTTGGCACTTTCAGATGAAATATTGATGCGTGTTGAAAAACCTGCCAGATATATCGGAAATGAAATTAATATGGTAAAAAAAGATCCGGCAAAAGTAGATGTCAGATTTTGTATGTGCTTTCCGGATGTGTATGAGATTGGGATGTCGCATCTGGGAATTCAAATTTTATATGATATGTTTAACCGCTGGGAGGATACTTATTGTGAACGGGTGTATTCTCCTTGGCCGGATTTGGACAAAATCATGCGAGAAGAAGAGATTCCCTTGTTTGCTTTGGAGAGTCAGCAACCTATAAAAGATTTTGATTTTCTTGGAATTACACTTCAATACGAAATGTGTTATACCAACATTTTACAGATATTAGATTTATCTCATATTCCACTTTATGCAAAAGACAGAACGAAAAAAGATCCTTTTGTCGTTTGCGGAGGGCCTTGTACTTACAATCCGGAGCCCATTGCCGACTTTTTTGATCTCGTTTATATCGGAGAAGGCGAGACCTCTTATCGGGAACTTTTGGACAAGTATAAAAAGTGGAAAAAATCAGGAGCAAGCCGTCGTGAATTCTTAGAAATAGCAGCAACAGTAGAGGGAATTTATGTGCCTTCACTTTACGATGTTTCATACAATCAGGATGGAACGATTCACGCCATGACTCCAAATAGTGATAAAGCACCGAATATGGTAAAAAAACAAGTCGTAAATGACTTAACGCATACCTATTATCCGGAAAAGCCATTGGTGCCTTATATCAAGGCCACTCAGGACCGTGTGGTTCTTGAAATTCAGCGGGGATGTATCCGTGGCTGCCGATTTTGCCAGGCGGGGATGATATATCGACCCATTCGCCCGCGAGACATTGAGTATCTTAAGGATATGGCTGTGAAAATGCTGGATCATACCGGATATGAAGAAATCACATTGAGTTCATTGAGTTCCAGTGATTATAAAGAATTGGCCGATTTGGTTTACTTTTTAATCGATGAATGTGAGGAACGAAAAATCAATATTTCCCTGCCGTCGCTGCGAATTGATGCTTTTTCATTGGATGTTATGAGTAAAGTGCAGGATGTGAAAAAAAGTAGTCTGACCTTTGCTCCGGAAGCCGGTTCCCAGCGAATGCGAAATGTCATCAACAAAGGATTGACCGAGGAAATGATTTTATCCGGGGCATGGGAAGCTTTTCAAGGTGGATGGAATCGCGTAAAATTGTATTTTATGCTGGGACTTCCGGGAGAACGAGAAGATGATATCGAAGAGATTGCAATTCTTGCAGATAAAATAGCAGCAAAATATTTTGAACTTCCCAAGGAAGAACGGCATGGACGACCGGAAATTGTGGCAAGTTCCTCCTTTTTTGTGCCAAAACCATTTACCCCTTTTCAATGGTCACCGATGAATACCGCAGAGCAATTCGAGTCAAAGCGTCGTTTTTTGTTGGGAAAAGTAAAAGAGCAATTAAATCAACGTTCTATTCGTTATCAATGTCATGATGCGGTGACTTCCGAGTTGGAGGGCCTTTTTGCCCGAGGGGACAGAAAATTAAGTAAAGTGATAGAAGATGCTTATAAAAGAGGTTGTATTTTTGACGCCTGGACGGATTATTTCAAGGAAGATGTGTGGGAAGATGTCCTGGAAGAAAACGGTGTTTCCCGGTATTTTTACAATTATAGAGAGCGCAAAGAAGATGAAATTTTCCCATGGGATTTTATCGATATCGGAGTATCCAAAAAATTTTTATATCGCGAGTATATGAATTCAAAAGCAGAAAAAGTGACACCAAATTGTCGCTCGAAATGTAGTGGATGTGGAGCAGCAAAATTTGGCTCAGGTGTCTGTATGGAATGGAGGCAAGCATGAAAACAAGATTTCGATTTACAAAAACAGGTTCCATCAAATACATCGGGCATCTGGATTGTATGCGCTTTTTCCAAAAAGCACTGCGACGAGCCAAGATGGATGTGGCATATTCCCAAGGGTTTAATCCGCATCAAATCATGAGTTTTGCCTCCCCTTTAAGTGTTGGCCTTACCAGTGACGGAGAATATATAGATATTGAATTTGTATCTTTGCCCTCGGAAGACCCCACCGAGGTGGTACGTCTACTCAATGAGCATATGACAGAAGAATTATTTGTGACAGATATGAAAATTCTTCCGGAAAAAACGAAAACCTCTATGGCGCTTTTGGTTGCCTGTGATTATCGGATTGATTTAAAAAAGGAAGAGTATTTTTGGAAGAATATGACAAAAGATTTCGGGGAACCGATATCTGAATTTTCATTAAAAGAAACCTTTGAATCTTTTATGAAACAGCCACAGATTATTATTACCAAAAAAACGAAAAAAAGCGAAAAAGAGATGGATATTAAACCATATATTTTGCACTACGCTTTTTCCGCAGAAGAATTTGAAAGAAAAACAAAAAGAACACTTCCGGAAATGAACAATGAGTTTGACAGTGAAGAGACTCTGTTCTTGCAATTGACCTCCGGCAGTTCTGTCAATATAAAGCCGGAACATGTATTGGAAGCCTTTGAACATTATGTAGAAGCAACCTTTGAACCATATTCCTATCAAATTCATCGGCTTGAAATGTATTTTATGGATGAGGAAGGAGAGTCTTCGGAATGTTTGAAAGACAACTTGCCATAATTTCTATGGATTCCTATTTGATTTCTGCTGCTTTTTCTCATCAAAAGATGGAAGATGTCATCATTGAAAAAAAAGAGAGAGAACAAAGTGTTGCTGTAGGAGATATTTACATTGCAAAGGTAAAAAATGTGGTTCCGAATATTCAGGCGGCTTTTGTAGAAATCCAGAAAGATTATATGTGCTATCTACCATTAAAAAAAGAAGAGTTATCTGCAGTAAAACAGGGAATGGAATTTCCGGTACAGATTGTAAAACCGGCAGTAAAAAGCAAACAACCGGTTTGCTCAAGAAAAATAGAGCTAGCGGGAATGTATGCAGTGATTACGACGGAGAACCTTTCCAAAAACATTTCCAAAAAAATAACAAATCTTAAAGAACGACAACGATTCGAGAACCTTCTGGAAACTTTTTCCAATGAAGAGTATGGGATCATCATTCGCACCACCGCACAAAATGTAGCAGATAAGGTGATTCTAGAAGAATGCCATACGCTTTTGCAACAAATGAAGGAGTTACAAAAAAATGCTCCTTATCGTACCTGTTTTACAAAAATGGTCGGTGCCGACCGTGAATATGTAAAATATATTCAGAATTGTGGAACCCGTTATTTTGACCGCATTGTTACGGATGTAGAAGAGGTTTATGAGGATTTAAAAAGAGTTCCCCAATTTCAGGAAGAATCCATCGTGTATTATCAAGATTCTTATTCCTTGGATAAATTGCTTGGGATTCAAAATAAATTAAAGAAATGTCAAAAGAAGCATGTCTGGCTAAAAAGCGGAGGCTCTCTTGTCATTGAGCTCACGGAAGCTTTAACCGTCATTGACGTAAATACGGAAAAAGCAATGGAGGGAAAAAGGGATAAAGAAAAGACCTTTTTTAAAATCAATAAAGAAGCTGCTTTGGAGGCAGCTTGTCAGATGAGACTGCGAAATCTGTCCGGAATTATCCTAATTGATTTTATTGATATGGAAGACAAAAATCATATCGATGAATTGTTGGAACTACTGCGACAGGAAGTTGCCAAAGACTCAGTGCCTACAAAAGTAATCGATATGACGGCATTGGGGCTTGTGGAATTGACAAGAAAGAAAGTACGCAAGCCATTGCATGAATGGATGAAAGGCTGAAAGGAAGGATATCATGATAAAAAAAATTTGGAATGAAAAAATAGTACTTTTTTTTAAAAAGGAATCTACAAAAAAAACAGGAAAAGACCTTGGTGTGATAGCTGCAATTATTTTTGTCGTGGGAATGCTTGCATATGCTGCCAATGGTATTTTTCCCTTTGGGGATAATTCCATCGCCAGAGGAGATATGGTTCAGCAAACCATACCAAATGGGATGTACTATATGTGGGATGTGCTCCATGGAAAAGCAAGTCCGTTTTTCACCTGGAACTCAGCATTGGGCATGAATATTTCCGGGGCTTCTTCCCTAAGTGCTATTTTAAGTCCCTTGAATTTGCTGTTGTATTTGTGCCCACGAAGCGCTTTATACTATTATGCCAACATTTTTGTCCTTCTGAAAATGATTGGACTCGCTTTTGCTATGTATTTTTATCTTCGCAAATACGAAGTTCCTTCTTTGATCCATATTTTGGGCGGTGTATTATACGCATTTGGTGCTGCCAGCCTAGTTCATTTCCAAATCATGCTCGTAATGGATGCGGCATTTTTCCTGCCTCTTCTCATGATTGGCCTGGATCGTTTAATCGAAAAGAAGAAGAGTCGATTTTTTATTGTGACCCTGGCTTTGGCAATGATTTCCAATGTTTATACTGGCTGTATTCTTTGCATTTTCTTATTTTTAGCAAGTGGTCTTCGGTTATTTCTTACACCGTTGCCGAAGGAATGTGATAAAAAAGAAAGTGTATTGCGCCTCTTTTTTGCGGTTTTGGCCGGCTGTCTGCTAAGTGCAGTGGTAAGTATTCCGGCCCTTCTGTCCATTTCCGATACACCACGAAGTCAGACCGGAAATTTGATGCAGACCTATATGACCGCAGTGAAAAGTGTCTGGAGCGAAAATGACTGGAACGATGTAAAGCGTATGGTCGTAAATATGTCGCTTCCTCTTGCTGCGATAGTATTTTATCTGTTTTGTGGAAATGGAAAAGCAAAAGAAAAATGGATAAAGTACCGGGAACATATTTGTCGTATGCTTTGTATGTTCTTATCGGTTGCTGTGGCAGGAATTGAGTTGTTGTGGCATGGAGGCAGTCGTGCCTGCTGGCCCATTCGTTTTATCTTTGTCATCACTTTTGTATTGATTGACTTTGCCATTTGCCTGTTTCGGGATAATTATGAGAAAGGTAACATAAAACCAACTCGTGAGAACCGCCAAAAGAAAGGAATTCAAGTGTTAGTTTCTACCGTGGTAGTTTCCGGAGTAATGACCCTTGTGTGGCATAAAATATATGAAGTTTACTGTTCCAAACCTTCTTATGAGACCATGAAAGACGGCTTCTTATGTGTGACTTTGGAAGTGATTTTTTTAGTACTATATTTCCTTTTTATGAAAATAAAAAAAGGAAAAGCTGTCATTTTACTTCTTTTATGTGCAGAACTTGTGGGAACCTCCATTATCAGTTATGCACCAAATAAAGATAATGTTTCCGTATTTAATGCCAAGTATCTGGAAGCTGCCAATAATGTAGCAAAGACGATTTCGCCACAAAAAGAAGACTTTGTCCGCATCAAAAATATGGATTATAAGTTGGATCATATCCAATATTCCCTTGTCTTGGGAAGAGAGTCGATTTCTAATTATTGGCACGTTTTAAGTCCTTCCCTGCAGCCGATGTATGCGGCATTGGGATATACCATTAACTGGACGCAGCTAATCGACACCGGTGGAACCATTTTTTCCGATAGCCTGTTCCAAATTCGGGAAGCAGTGAGTGAAAGAGAACTTCCAGAACTTCTTTACGAGAAAAAAGAAGACGTAACGGGGGGGACAGAAGATTCCCTGAGCATTTACCAGACCAAACTTCAGTTTCCATTTGCGGTGCAGACCAATGTTTCTTCCCTGGCGGCGTCCAACGACAAATTTGAAACTCAGAATGCACTGTTTCGTGCAATATCCGGAAAACAGGATTCTCTGATTATGGATGTAAGTAATCAAATTGTCAATGGAGCAGTGGCTTTCCAAATAGGAGAGTCCCCTCAGGTTTTGTATTTTTATGGAACCAATACAAGTGCAACCCCTGTTACTATTTATGTAGACGGAAAACCGGTGAGTATACCTGCATCCTATTTTTATGAAAATGTACAATATCCAAGTGATTTTTGCAATGGACTCGTCTGTCTTGGAACCTTCCAAAACCAGAATGTGACCATTCAATTTTCCACCGATGCGGCAGCCACGGATTTACATCTTGGATTTTTAAATTATTCGCTGCTTGAGGAGACAGCAACTTCCATCAAAGAGCAGGGAGTAAAGGTTACCTCTCTGCGACAAAAACATGCCGGTGCGAAACTGTCCATTGAAAATGCCAAAAAGGGTACTATCTTTGTACCGATTCCCTATGAGGAAGGATGGCAGTGCAAAGTAAATGGAGTCAATGTCAGTGACCAGTTGACATCCTTTGATGGGATGTTAGGCATTCCGGTGGAAGAAGGCACCAATGACATTTCCTTGCATTATCAGGCAAAAGGACGAAAAATCGGTATGATAATCAGTTTATTTACCCTTTTTGTCTGCCTCGGATTCTATGTGTTGCAAAGAAAAGAAAAGCTTATTTCCCGGATGGGAACATGGCAAAAGGGCGCATCCCTAGTCCTTTATGTTCTCTTTATCCTTGCTTTTGTTGCCTTCCTGATTCTCTTCTTTGTGATACCTACGGTTTATTCATTACATTCTTTTATCGCATCGAACTTATAATAAAGTATTGGATAAAATGCACAATTTTTTTCAAATAAATCGAAAAAATTGTGCATTTTACTATATTTTGTCTAAAAACGCAAAAAAAACTTGCCCAAAAAGAATATTATGGTATAATTGAAAGCAGTGTAGAGAGAACCCAAAGTGGTTTTCCTACTCAAGATGCTATCGAAACTGCATTTTTCATTTACGTATTTTATACAAAAACAGGAAAGCGCAGATCGAATAAAAACAGAATTTGGAAGGAGCAATATGAAAATGGCAAACATGAATGATTGTCCAGAAAAGCTGCCATTGACTGATGAGTATTTGGAAAAAATGAATGCTTATTGGCGTGCAGCAAACTATTTAGCAGCAGCTCAGCTTTACATGCTTGACAACCCTCTTTTACGT
>JALEKC010000029.1 GCA_022769325.1 Eubacterium sp.
CCCTCCAGCCATGCTCCATTCGGATTCCGCTTCGCTTCATCCTCATGGACGGCTGGCGCCGTATAAAAATGCAATAATAAAGGCTCTTGCAAACAAATTTGCAGAGCCTTATTATCACATTTTTGCATGGCTTGTAGCTTAACCAAAGTATCTCTCAAGTAAGCCTTTGAATGCTTTTCCGTGTCTAGCCTCATCACGAGCCATCTCATGAACGGTGTCATGGATTGCGTCAAGATTCTGAGCTTTCGCACGTTTTGCAAGATCCATCTTTCCTGCTGTAGCACCATTTTCAGCAGCTACGCGCATCTCAAGATTTGTCTTAGTAGAATCTGTAACGACTTCTCCAAGAAGTTCAGCAAATTTTGCAGCATGTTCTGCTTCTTCATAAGCTGCTTTTTCCCAATAAAGACCGATTTCCGGATAACCTTCACGATGAGCTACACGAGCCATTGCAAGATACATACCTACTTCGGAACATTCACCTTCGAAATTTGCACGAAGATCTGCCACGATATCTTCGCTAACGCCTTTTGCCACTCCAACAACATGTTCTGCGGCCCATGTCATCTCGCCCTCTTCTTGTTTTTTGAATTTTTCAGGGCCAACTCCACACTGTGGACATTTTTCAGGTGGCTGATCTCCTTCATGAACATAACCGCATACGGAACATACATACTTACTCATAATATTTCTCTCCTTTATAAAATAATTTATTGTTTAGAAGCAATGGTAACTGCGAAACCATCACTCTAAGCTTTCTGCTTCCTTTAGGCATTTTTTACAAATTCCATAAAAATATACCTGATGATACTGAATTTTTCCATCCAGCTTTTCTGCCGCTTTTGCCTCTAACTCGTCAAGTGGCATCATCTCCACATCCTGAACTCCTGCACACTTCTTACACAAAAAGTGACAATGTGGCTCTACCGTTGCATCAAAACGATCAATGCCATCCCCACAGGAAAGTCTTTGTATCTCTCCGGCTTCTGACAGAAGTTTGAGATTACGGTAAACAGTTCCTAAACTGAGCTTGGGATTTGCGCTTCGAACATTCATATAGACGGTTTCTGCCGTTGGATGATCCTTTGTCGATTTCAAATACTCGACTATCATCTCTCTTTGTTTACTATGTTTGACTCCAGCCAAATCCACACCTCTTTTCTTTATGATAATGATAACTGTTATCGTTATATTACCTTAATGATACATTTTTGTCAATAGTTTTTTCCACTTTTTTTAGATGAAATTAGGTTAATCGTGTAGGCAGACTCCTACTACGACGTAAAACCAATGTCTTTTGCCTAACTAATCAAGGAATATTAACCGTTATATAGAGATTTGTGCAAACTCAATTTCAGCACGACAGTTTATTGCAAAAATTTTACAAAAAAGATTGATTTCCACAGCAATCTGAATTAGAATTATAATAACAAAGGATATTCAATTGTAATACGATAGCAGTGAGAGTTAGGAGGAATTTTATGTACAAGATACTATTATTAGGGACAAACAAAGCAGTAATCGACGATTTTTTCCGACAACTTGTTGATTCATTTGAAATTCTTAGCAGTTCTCTTCGTTATGAGGATGTTATGGCTCACATCAAATATGTAAAGCCAGATGTCATTGTTTACTGCCTCAAAGAAGAAACCAGAGATGATATGTCGCGAACAGTTTCCATTAAAAACAACAGCAAAAATCGCATTCCTTTCATTATCATTGGAAATGATACCGATTGCCATGCATTTGAGCACTGCGCTGTCAATATAGCCGACCGCACTCTTGTCAAACCTCTTTCGGCGCAAAAAATCAAAGTTGCGATTATGGACTTTTTGAAAGAACGTGAACTGGAAGATCTTTCCCAAAAAGCCTTGGCTGAGATTGCAGCGAACGAAGAACTTGCCAAAGAAAACGAAATCGATTTGTTGTCTGAAACAATGAATCCCGAAACATCTTCTTCACGAAAACACATATTAATTGTAGATGATGATGCTCAAATGTTAAAGACCATCAAACGTTTTCTGGAGGATAAATACGATGTTGCCACGGCCATCAGCGGAAATCTGGCATTGCGCTTTTTGCAAAAAAAGCATACCGACCTGGTTCTTCTGGATTATGAGATGCCTCAAATGAAAGGTTCGGAAGTATTGGAACAAATCCGCTCCAACGATGCCACACAAAACATACCGGTTATCTTTTTAACGGGAATGGCAGATCGTGAGAAGATTCAACAAGTCTTATCCCTCAATCCCCAGGGCTATATTTTAAAGCCTACAGATAAAGAAACCTTGCATGCTAAACTGGCTGCCGTTCTTCATTCATGATAAGATAATTTTTTTACATTTTGAATTATTAAATCGGAGGCACGCAATATGGAAAATAGATTAAAATTAACAGACATCTTTGAAGTATCTTTATTACAGGAATTACAAGACAGGTTTTTTGAAACCACGGGAATATCCTGCGGCATCTCCGATGCCAATGGAGTTGCCATTACAGAGCATCGCTCCTGCAACCATTTGTGTAATGATATCATAAAAAAATCACCTATCGGTCTGGCACGCTGTCAGGAATGTGATAAATGTGGGACCCAAATGGTAAAAGAAAACGGGAAAACCAGTATTTATACTTGTCATGCCGGTCTCCTTGATTTTACCGCTCCTATTGTAGTAGAGGGTCAGCTCATCGGATGTTTTTTGGGTGGCCAGATTCTTCCAGAAAAAATAGATGAAGAATCCGCGAGAAAAACTGCCATGGAAATTGGTGTAGATCCGGAAGAATACCTTGCTGCCGCCAAGGACTTAACCATCTGCTCAGCAGATCGCCTGGAAAGTTCTGCCAATTTCTTATATTGTATCGGCAATATGCTCTCTCATATTGCTTATAAGAAATATCATATCCAGCTTGCCAATACCCAAATCGAGCGGGAAGCCAATATGAAGTCCGATTTTCTTGCCAATATGAGCCACGAAATCCGCACACCGATGAATGCGGTCATTGGTATGGCTGAGATGGCACTCCGGGAAGAACTTCCACCGGCTGCCCGTGAATATATCAATCAAATCAAAACTGCCGGTAACAGTCTTTTAACCATCATCAATGATATACTGGACTTTTCAAAAATATCCGCGGGAAAAATGGACATTAATATGGTCGAATATGAGCCGCTTTCCAGTATTAATGATATTGCCAACATTCTCATGACCCGTATCGGGAAAAAGAATCTGGAACTTATCATTGATTACGACCCAAACATCCCCTATCAACTTATGGGCGACAACAATCGTATCAAACAGGTCGTTATGAATTTGGCAAATAATGCGGTTAAATTTACCAAAGAAGGTCAGGTTACCGTAAAAATAACATCTACACAAAAAAGTGAAAGAGAAGTAATCCTGCACTTTTCCGTCAGCGATACCGGAATCGGCATAAAAGAAGAAGATTTAGGGAAACTGTTCCAATCTTTCCAACAGGTGGACAGCAAAAGAAATCGAAACATTGAAGGCAGTGGTCTGGGACTAGCCATTTCAAAACAATTAGTAACCCTTATGAACGGAAAAATCTGGCTTGAAAGTGAATATGGAAAAGGAAGTACTTTTTCCTTTGAAATCCCACAACTGGTTCTGAAAGAAAATCCATCCATTGAGATACATGATTGTTCTCAAACTGTTGCCATTCTCTGTGAGAATCCATATTTAATCGATTCTCTCCACAGAGACTTGACACGTTTTGGTATCCACCATATCGATATTACATCTTCCTCCCATCCGGATTCTCTGGTGGACGAAAAAATAGATATTTGCTTTATCGATTTACCATTATTTTCAGACAAACTAAAAGAGCATATTGAGCAGCAACCATCGATTACTTTTATTTTAATGGTTGGTTTTGATACTTCCTTAGAATACAATATTCCGAATCTGGTGGTGGTGAAAAAGCCACTGTATTCCTTAAATATTGGCGCCATTCTCAACCATAGAAATTTGTATATGGATTATGACCCGGCCAGAGAACAGCATTTTACTTTTATTGCTCCCGAAGCAGATATATTGATTGTGGATGATAACGAAGTGAATTTATCTGTTGCCGCTGGTTTAATGAAACCATTGCAAATGAATATTGAAACGGCACTTAGTGGTAAGGAGGCCATCACAAAGATTTCTGCCAAACATTATGACATGATTTTTATGGATCATATGATGCCGGAGCTGGACGGTATCGAGACCACACATATCATTCGCCGCTTTCACGAAGAATACAATGATGTACCAATTATCGCTTTGACAGCAAATGTCATGGAAGAGATGCGCTCCATGTTTCTCTGTGAAGGAATGAATGATTTCCTTGCCAAACCAATAGAATTTCCTGTTCTCGTGTCCAAGTTGCGACAATGGCTGCCAAAAGAAAAAATACAGATAATTTCACCGGAAGAGGCAAAAAAACTTCCTTCCAGTGATTCTGCCCCTTCGGATACGAACCATACAATTACGGAAGATATAGAGGGCATTGACATCCCTCTCGCTCTTCATTATCTTGGAAGTGAAAGTCTATTTTGGGAAATTCTTCAAGGCTTTTACAAAGCAATTGTGAAAAAAGCAGATGCCTTGGAAGCCTTTTATGAAAACGAAGATTGGGAGCATTATACCATAGACGTCCATGCATTAAAAAGTGCATCCAAACAAATCGGAGCCACAGTTCTCTCCGAAATGGCAGAAAAACTTGAAAAAGCCGGGCGTGAAAAAAATGTTGCCTACATAAAAGAAAATACTCCTGCGCTTTTGGAGAAATATCGCGGTTATCAGGCCATTTTGCAACCCTATTGTCAGGATGAAAATGAACCTCAAGTTTCCAAAAAAACTTGTTCTCTTCCGACCCTTAATGGTCTCTTTTCAGCCGCCAGAGAGGCCCTGGATAATTTGGACATGGATCAGATGGAAGAAATTCTTACGGAACTTTTACAATATGAATTTCCGGAAGACCAGCAATCTCTTTGCTCTCAATTAAGCGATGCAGTGGACGTTTTGGATGCGGATGCCTGCGAAAACATAATCACGGCATGGGAACAACTTTTAAGCTAGGAAAAAGATACGATAGAAAAGGAGGCAAAACTCATGACAAATCCAACGCTTTTACAGTATTTTGAATGGTATTTACCGGAAAATGGTCTGCATTGGCAATTGTGCCAGACTCAGGCCCAGGCCCTAAAAGCTGCCGGTATTACCGGTGTCTGGTTGCCTCCTGCTTACAAAGGTGCCGCCGGCAAAAATAGCGTAGGATATGATGTTTACGATACCTATGACTTGGGGGAATTTCAACAAAAAGGAACCATCGCCACAAAATACGGCACAAAAGAGGATTATGAAAAGGCTGTCAAAGCTTTTCAGGACGCCGGAATCGAGGTTCTTGCAGACATCGTTTTAAATCATATGATGGGCGCGGATGAAATGGAAGCAGTCATGGTGGACGAAACCTCCGTGACAAATCGTGAGGAAGACATCAGCGGAAAGCAGGAAATTACGGCATGGACCAAATTTAACTTTCCCGGAAGAGCCGATACGTATTCGGATTTTCATTGGAACGCCTCCCATTTTAGCGGGACCGACTGGGATGAAAAAAATAAGCGAAATGGGATTTTTCGTTTTGACGGGAAACATTGGAATCGAGAAACAGATACAGAAAATGTCAATTATGATTATTTAATGGGCGCTGATTTGGATATGGAAAATCCGGAAACCATAAAGGCTGTAACGGATTGGGGAAAATGGTATCTGGATCAGATACATATGGATGGATTTCGTCTGGATGCCGTCAAGCACATCAGCTTTGGCTTTTACAAAAACTGGTTGGCAGAAATGCGCCGGTATGCCGGGGAAAATTTCTTTGCCGTAGGTGAATACTGGTCGAAAGATTTGGCAAAAATGCTTCATTATCTGGATGTGACTGAAAACAGTATGTCTCTCTTTGATGTCACTTTGCATTTTTCTTTCCTGAAAGCTGCAACCTCCGATGGAAATTTTGATATGCGTACTATTTTCGATAATTCTCTGGTAAAAGCAAGACCAGCAAATGCCGTGACCTTTGTAGACAATCATGATACCCAACCGGGACAGGCCCTCTATTCGTTTATCCCTGCTTGGTTTAAACCAATTGCCTATGCTTTGATTCTTCTGCGCAAAGACGGTATTCCCTGCGTATTTTACGGGGATTATTATGGAATCCCTCATGACCAGATTCCTCCGGTGTTGCACTTAAGAAAACTGATTAAGTTACGAGAATACTACGCCTATGGAGAACAAATCGATTATTTGGATGATCCCTCCTGCATTGGCTTTGTCCGCAATGGCGATGAAGCGCACCCGGACTCCGGCATGGCAGTTTTATTGACCGATTCCATCTCTGGTTCCAAGCGAATGCAGGTTGGCAAAAAATTTGCCGGCAGTCTCTTTTGGGATGCCCTGGGACATTTCTCTGAACCGGTTTCCATCGACAATGATGGATTTGGCGAATTTCATGTCGACGGAGGCTCCGTTTCTGTCTGGGTGACAGAACCTGCCTACCGGAAAATTTATACGACAGTTGTGTAGACAATTCGCAA
>JALEKC010000032.1 GCA_022769325.1 Eubacterium sp.
ACTCGATAGTTTTCAATAAATACAACCTTGATTTTGCCTCCAATGCTGGCATCGTTATTAATCACATCTGCCACATTGTTAATCAATTTAATAACTGCTTTGGCACGACGATATCCTGCCGATGCTTTCGCTCCAAAGATAAAGGTACGCTTTACGATATCCATCTCCGGATTTTGCTTTAATTGATTATACAAATACATGACATGCAAAATATTAAGCAGCTGACGTTTGTATTCATGGAGACGTTTCACCTGTACATCAAAGATAGAATTTGGATCCACGTCAATATGATTGTGTTTTTTGATGTATTCTGCCAGGCGAACTTTGTTTTGGTATTTAATATCCATAAACTCTTTCAGCGCCCGCTCATCTTCTGCATACGGTGTCAATTTATTGATTTCTGCCAAATCTGTAATCCAACCTTTTCCAATGCGACTGGATACAAAGTTTGCCAAAAGCGGATTTCCATGAAGGAGGAATCTTCTCTGGGTAATTCCATTGGTTTTATTGTTGAATTTTTCCGGCATCATTTCATAAAAATCTTTTAATTCCTGATTTTTCAATATTTCGGTATGAAGTCTTGCTACACCATTTACAGAAAATCCGGCTGCAATGGCAAGATGTGCCATTTTTACCTGACCATCGTAAATGATTGCCATTTTCTTAACTTTATCAAAATTACCCGGATATTTTGCCGCAATCTCATTTTGGAAACGTCGGTTAATCTCTTCCGTAATTTGATAAATTCTCGGAAGCAATCGGGAGAATAAATCAATCGGCCATTTTTCCAAAGCTTCTGACATAATCGTATGATTGGTATACGCACAACATTTGGTTGTGATTTCCCATGCTTCGTCCCATTCCAGGAAATACTCATCCAAAAGAATTCTCATCAATTCCGGTACGGTAACAGTAGGATGGGTATCATTTAATTGGAAACACACTTTATCCGGAAGACCATGAATGTCATCATGATTTGCCATATATTTTGCAACTGCACGCTGAACACTGGCAGATACAAAGAAATACTGCTGTTTTAAACGAAGCTCTTTTCCTGCAATATGATTGTCATTTGGATAAAGTACTTCGCAAATGGTACGTGCAAGGTTTTGCTGTTCAACCGCTTTTTGATAATCTCCTTTATCAAAAGAATCCAAATTAAAGGTATCGATTGCTTCCGCATCCCAGATACAAAGTGTGTTGACGATTCGATTGCCATATCCAACCACCGGAATATCATAAGGAACTGCTTTTACAGATTGATAATTTTCCTGCACATATTGATCACGTCCATTTTCTGCTTTGCGAACGGCCACATAACCACCAAACTTAACTTCAACCGCATACTCCGGACGCTTCATTTCAAATGGATTTCCATCTTTCAACCAATCATCTGGTGCTTCCACCTGGAACCCATTCTCGATTTTCTGCTTAAACATACCATATTTATAACGAATTCCACATCCATAGGCAGGATATCCCAGAGTAGATAAGGAATCCAGGAAACAGGCTGCCAGACGTCCAAGTCCGCCATTTCCCAAGGCTGCATCCGGCTCCTCGTCCTCTATGGTATCCAAATTTACACCGATTTCATCCAATACTTCTCGAACCACTTCATCCTGTTTGAGATTGATAATCATATTACCAAGTGCTCGTCCCATAAGAAATTCCATCGAAAGATAGTAAACCGTCTTCACATCTTTCTCCTCATACTCTTTGTGGGTGTCAAACCAATCATCAACAACAATATCCTTAATGGCATAAGCTACTGCCTGAAATAATTGCTGATTGGTCGCCTGATCAACAGATTTACGAAATAACAATTTCATATAATTTTCGATATCTCGTTTCAATTGAACTTTCTTCTCGGCCTTTGATAAATATTTCCCTCTTATTTCCATCTTTCATCCTCCATTCATACTGCACCTTGTGGCAATTTCTTCCTTCTGAATAAATCAGAAGGAAACTTTTGCAACACCAAGGGTCACATCTTCACCATTAATCTTCCATTCCGTTGTATGTCCCTGCATAGAACCTACAATGATTTTCTGTGCAAGAACTTCAGCTTTAATCTGCTCGGAATTTTTCACAATGATATCAGTAATTTTGTCATTGCCAACTTCATATACTTCTATGTGATCCATAACCTCAAACCCAGCCTCTTTACGCATCGTCTGAATTTTACTTATGATTTCACGCACAAAACCTTCCTCAATCAACTCCTCCGTGAGATTGGTATCAATCACTACCGTAATTCCACGGTCTGCTTGAGAAACATATCCTTCTTTCTGGGCAGATTCAATCAGCAAATCTTCCGCAGAAAGCACTTCCTCTACACCATCTACCGTTATGGTAATTTCTCCTTTGGCATTTAAGTCTGCCACAACGGCGTTTCCATCCAGCCCGGAAAGCACTTCTTTCAATGCATTCAGGCGGCTTCCAAAGCGACGTCCCAAAGTACGAAGCTGTGGTTTGATGGTAAATGCTGTAAAGTCACTTACATCTTTTGTAAAGATTACGTTCTTAATATTTAATTCATCCGCAATAATATTTTGATAGAACTCTGTTAATTCTTCATTTTTCTCATCTTTCACATACAAAGTTCCAATTGGCTGACGATTTTTAATATTAGCCTCATTTCGGCAGGCACGACCCAGAACAACAATCTGAAGAAGGATATCCATCTTTGCTTCCAGATCTTTGTCAATCCAAGCCTCGTTCACTTCCGGAAAATCACAGAGGTGAATACTTTCCGGTGCCGAAGAATCCAAACTTCTCACAAGATTTTGATAAATGCTCTCTGTCATAAATGGAATCATCGGTGCTGCCGCCTTACTGATGGTAACAAGTGCGGTATACAAGGTCATATAGGCATTGATTTTGTCCTGCTCCATACCCTTAGCCCAAAAACGATCGCGGCAACGGCGAACATACCAGTTACTCATATCATCTACAAACTCCTGAAGGGCACGTGCTGTCTCCGGAATACGATAATTCTCAAGATTGGTATCCACATCTTTTACCACGGAATTCAACTTACTAAGCAGCCATTTATCCATGACACTCAGTTTGTCATATTCCAATTCATATTGGGTCGCATCAAATTCATCAATATTGGCATATAAAACAAAGAATGCATAGGTATTCCAAAGTGTGCTCATAAATTTACGCTGACCTTCAACCACGGCTTTTCCATGGAAACGATTTGGCAGCCATGGAGCACTATTTACATAAAAATACCAGCGAATGGCATCTGCTCCATATTCTTCCAA
>JALEKC010000038.1 GCA_022769325.1 Eubacterium sp.
CATCCTTTTACAGAGCCAAGAGCGACTCCTCGAATAATAAATTTTGACAAGCAAAGATATACAATAATCAAAGGTATGATTGCAATACCAAGAACCATATTCAATCCACCGACACAAGAGAAATCATCCGGATAAATGATATTTGTGAAACCGGAGATTTCAGCATTTTGGATGAAATGGTTCCTTATGATAACGATATGTCCGTTGCCACTACTTTATTCGAACATTTGACTCGTTCCTTTGATTATATCGTCAACCACAAAGGCCCACACAATCTTCCATTGATTGGCCGTGCTGACTGGAATGACTGTTTGAATTTAAATTGCTTTTCCAAGGAGCCGGGAGAATCTTTCCAGACCTTTGGCCCAAGTGATGGACCGGTGGCTGAGTCTGTATTCATCGCCGGTATGTTTGTCAAATATGGAAAGGAATATGCCGACCTTTGCGATGCACTGGGAAAAACGGAAGAATCCGCTCGCGCAAGAAAAGAGATTAACGATATGGTAACTGCCATCGAAAAAGATGGCTGGGATGGCGAATGTTTTGACCGCGCCTATGATGCTGCCGGTGAAAAAATCGGTTCCAAAGAGTGCGAAGAAGGTCAGATTTATATCGAGCCTCAGGGCTTCTGTGTTCTTGCCGGTGTCGGATTGGAAAATGGCATGGCAGAAAAAGCTTTAGATTCGGTAAAGGAAAGATTCTTCGGAGAAGCCAAAAACAGTTGGCTGACCGGAACAGCTGCCTGGACCTTTATGAATGTTTCCCAATACATTCTCGGCGTGCAGCCTACCTTAAAGGGTCTTTCCATCAATCCATGTGTACCTTCGGATTTTGGTGGATTCAATATTACCCGAAAATATCGAGACGTTACCTACCAGATTAAAGTTGAGAACCCTTATGATGCAACCAAACCGGTTGTTGATGTTACTGTTATCATGGGGTAATCCCTTATGATATAAATGCTTTTCATATTTTTTAATACTCTTTTATATGAAGCGGGCACCAGCGCAATGAAAGCAGCTGGTGCCCAACATTTTTTCTTATTTTTTATTCTGGTTGCCCGTTCTTCAGTCGCAAAGTGATTTCTCCTGTCTGGAGCACTCTCTGTCCGATACTTCCATCAGGGTTTTCTATCTGAATTACCAAACCGCCATCGTCATTCACATCAACCGCCTTTGCCTCTTTCCATTGACCTTTTTCCAGAATACATATATCTTTTCCCAAAACCATGGAACGCCGTCGATATTCTTTGATAAATTCCCGGTCCCCAATATGTTCATAAATCTCCCAAAAAGCATTAAGAACTGCCGCCACCAGCTGATTTCTCGGAATGGCAGACGTGGTTTCCACCGCTCCGGCCCGGTCCTTGATATCCTCCGGAAATTCTTCCGTCCGATAATTGATCCCAATTCCAACAATCACAGCATCGATTTTTCCCATCTCAAAATTGGAAATCGCCTCTGTGAGAATCCCACAGACTTTTTTTCCATTCAAATAAATATCATTGACCCATTTGATTTGTGGCTCCACAGGGAGCACTTTTGTAAGCCCCCGGCATACTGCCACAGATGCTGCGGTTGTCAGCAGCATGGCATCCGAGCCATCCATGGAAGGATGCACCAGAATACTCATATAAATTCCCGTTTTTGCAGGAGAATAAAAATCGCGTCCTAAACGTCCCCGTCCGGCTGTCTGCTCTTCCGCAAGAATCGTCAGTCCATGGGGGGCACCTTCAATCACCCGTCGTTTGCACTCGGTATTGGTAGAATCCAATACTTTATGAACTTCCAATGGATAATCCGCTGCCAGACCTTCCAAATGCAGGCGAATGCCCTCTTCATTTAAAATATCGCTGGTCTGGCAAAGACAATACCCGCGATTATTGGCTGCCTCAATCTCATATCCCTCTTCCCGAAGTGCCTTTATGGCTTTCCAGATAGAGGTTCTTGATACTTGTAACCGGCTTGCCAGCTCTTCCCCGGATATACTCTTCTCACGATTTGCCTCAAGAATGGCAAGGACTTCCGCCTTCACACTCATCCTCGTTCACCTCTTTTTCCTTTCGGATAATATCATATTCCTGCAATTCGCATTCTACCCGCAATCGAATTCGCTGTCCGGGATGAGGACAACTATCCACCTTTTGTCCTTTTTCATCTTCCATTGACAGCACTTTGGTGACAACATTTTCTCCATTTGGCTTCATAATCTCCACTTCATCTCCCACACAGAATTTATTTTTTTGTTCAAATACGCCTTGGCCATCCGGCAATTTTTCATGAATCGTCCCCAAATATTCATAGCCCTTCACATAAGTATTATTGTCATAAATCTGGCTGTCGTGGGTAGTAGGTCCAAAGAAAAATCCAGTAGTAAACTGTCGGTAGGTACATTTGGCAATCTCTTTTTTATAATACGGAATGCGCTCTTTATATTTTTGCGGATCTTCAAAATAATCATCAATCGCCTGACGGTAAGTCCTGGAAACCACAGCAACATAAAGTGCAGTTTTCATCCTGCCCTCAATCTTAAAACTATCAATTCCTGCCCGAACCAACTCCGGAATATGCTCAATCATACACAAATCTTTGGAGTTAAAAATATAGGTGCCTCGTTCATTTTCTTCCACCGGCAAAAACTCTCCTGGTCTTTTTTCTTCCATAATGTAGTATTTCCATCGGCAAGGATGGGTACATGCTCCCAGATTGGCATCCCGCCCGGTAAAATAATGACTCAACAGACAACGTCCCGAATAAGAAATACACATGGCCCCGTGAACAAAGGTCTCGATTTCAAATTCCTCGGGAATATTCCTGCGAATATCTCCGATTTCCTCTAGCGACAATTCTCTTGCCGTGACGACACGGGTCGCCCCCTGGTCTTTCCAAAAACGAAATGTCATATAATTTACATTGTTACTCTGGGTGCTGATGTGAATATCAATTTCCGGGCAAACTTCTCTTGCTATGGTAAACACCCCCGGGTCTGAAATAATCAGTGCATCGGGGCGGATTTCTTTCAATTCCCGAAAATAGGTGCGAACTCCTTCCAAATCACGGTTGTGTGCTGTGATATTGGCAGTCACATAAACCTTTTTCCCTCTTTTATGGGCATATTCAATTCCTTTTTTCATATCTTCCGCAGAAAAATTCTTTGCCTTTGCCCGGAGGCCATACATTTCGCCTCCAATATAAACCGCATCCGCTCCATATTCTACAGCTGTCTTAAGCACCTCTAAACTATTTGCCGGTGCCAAAACTTCAGGCTTTTTTCTCATTCTATCTCTCCTCCAATTTGGTGCTGATGGTCATGCCATCTCCCTCCGTCAAACAAATGGTTTCCAGTTGCTCATGGTGCATCAAAAGATATAAATATTCTCTCATTCTGGCATGTATGGTACGGTCTCTCCTGGTTACAGCATACCGGGATTCAATCACATCCCTGTCATGCAAAGTGTTATCCGAAACTAAAGTGCCACCGATTTCCAGAAGTTGAAGCACATTGGGCAAAAAACTGAGATATTGCCCCTTAGCCGCATCCATAAATATAAAATCAAATGTTTCCTCTTTCTCACATAATTGTTGCAACACTTCCGTAGCATCTCCTTCGAGAAGAGTAATCTGATTTTTATCATCATATTTTTCCAGATTTTTTCTTGCTTCCACCAACCGCATCTCCACTTTTTCAATCGTGGTAATCTCGGATTCCGGCGGCAGACAATATTGCATAACTAAAGCAGAATATCCAATGGCCGTCCCCACTTCCAATACCCGTTTTGGTTTTTTGGTCTTTAAAAGATACCGAAGTATATCTCTTGTGGCACGACGAATAATAGGCACCTCTGTACGAAGTGCCTCTTTTTCCAATGCATTCAAATAATCCGGATAGTCCGGGCGAAGTGAATCAAAAAACACTTCTACTCTTTGTTCCTCCATCACTTGACATCCTTTACTATTTCATCCAAAATTTCATTATATGTCATACTTGTATTCAATTGATAGGTTTTTGACTGAACAATACTTTTTTCCCCCATGGATAATTTCAGGCGAATGTAAAACGAATAGGCATTGGCGACCAAGCCCTGTTCTTCCAGTTTTTTTGAAATGGTAAACAAATCATCGGATTCTGCCACCACAAAACTCTTCTCCTGTCCCGGTGGGGCTTCCGCAATGACATCCCCAAACACCTCATTGGCAAAGGAATAGGTGGCACTACATGCATGAACAGCCGCAAATAATACGATGCTATACAAAACAAGATTGAGAACAAAAATCAAAATTCCCCGGATAAGAAATAGTGCTGTCGTCCCCTTTGGTTCTGATTTTTCAGCCATGATGCCGCCTCCTTCCAGCCAAATTTTCCAACAAAATATTTATCTTACACTTCCATAATAATAGGCAAAATCATCGGATTACGTTTTGTTTTCTTCCAGAGGAAGTCATTTAATGAATCTTTTACCTCGGATTTAATTTTACCCCAATCCGTTATTCCTCGTTCAAATAAACGATCCAATGCGATATTAACAATCTCAAGACATTCGTCCATCAGATTTTCTGCTTCACGCACATAAACAAATCCTCGGGAGACAATGTCCGGCCCTGCCAACACCTGACCTGAGCCACGCTCCATAGTCAATACTACCACAAGCAATCCATTTTCGGATAAATGCTGGCGGTCTCGCAATACGATATTTCCCACATCGCCTACACCAAGTCCGTCAACCATGATTCCCTGTGCCTGCACTTCTCCTACAATTTTGGCACTGTCTTCCTTCAATTCCAGTACATTTCCGGATTTCATAATGATGACATTTTCTTTGGGAATTCCCATCTCCTGTGCCAATTCTCCATGGCGTAGCAAATGACGATATTCTCCATGTACCGGAATAGAGTACTGGGGACGAACCAAAGAATAAATAAGTTTCAATTCTTCCTGACAGGCATGTCCGGATACATGTGCATCCTGGAAAATCACCTTCGCCCCTTTCATGGAAAGCTCATTGATAACTTTGGATACGCTCTTTTCATTGCCCGGTATCGGATTGGAACTAAATATAACCGTATCTCCCGGTTTAATGGTTACTTTTCGATGAATGGAAGCAGCAATTCTTGACAAAGCTGCCATGGCTTCTCCCTGGCTTCCCGTAGTAACCAAAACAATCTGATCATCCGTATAATTTTTCATTTCTTCAATGCTGATGATAATATTATCCGGTGCCTGTATATATCCAAGTTCTACTGCCGTATTGATAATATTGACCATACTGCGTCCTTCCACAATCACTTTACGGTTGTGTTTTCTTGCTGAATTAATAATCTGCTGGACGCGGTCCACATTGGAGGCAAAGGTTGCCACGATAATACGGCTCTTTTCATTTTCATCAAAAATGGCATCAAAGGTTTTTCCTACACTTTTCTCAGACATGGTAAATCCCGGCTTCAGCACATTGGTGCTGTCTGCCATAAGAGCAAGAACCCCCTTCTTTCCCAATTCACCAAATCTGGCAAGATCAATACTGTCACCATAAACCGGAGTATAGTCCACTTTAAAATCTCCGGTGTGGACAATGACACCAGCGGGTGTGTAAATGGCAAGTGCCGCCGAATCAGCGATACTATGATTGGTCCGTATAAATTCAATGCGGAAATCTCCCAGATTGATATACTGACCATAGGATACTACTTTTCGTCTGGTTACCCCCATTAAATTGTGCTCTTTTAACTTATTTTCGATGATTGCCATCGTCAAATTCGTAGCATAAATCGGCACATTTAATTCTTTCAACACATATGGCAAAGCTCCGATATGATCCTCGTGACCATGAGTAATAACAAATCCCTCTACCTTGTCACGGTGTTCCTGTAAATAAGTGATATCCGGAATAACCAAATCCACACCTAACATATCATCTTCCGGAAATGCCAATCCACAATCAACTACAATGATACTGTCTTCCGTCTCAAATGCCGTAATATTCATACCGATCTGTTCTAACCCACCCAATGGTACGATACGCACTTTTTCATTTCCTGTTTTAACTTTTTTACTCAAAATTACACCTCTCTATTTTCCTTATAATAATTCTACATCTTCCAATAATTCTTCAAAATATTTCGATATAATGCGCAATTCTTCTTCCTCCTCAATGACCTCATATACCACACTGTCATCCTGTTCTTTTATCGCGCGCAAAATCAAAGTAATCTCTTCTTTTTCCTCGTCTTCACTTTCTTCCTGTGCCGGATCCAGATTGGATACAAGCAAATACTCCCTTCCGGCAATATCTGCTTTTTCCCACACAAAAAAAGCATCCTCACCGCCGTCCTCAGCAGTAAGCACAATTGTACCATCTTTTGACATGGTTTCCTCCTTTTTACTTTTCTAATGAATCCAAATATCCTTGCAGAATAAATGTTGCAGCAATCTTATCTACGAATTGTTTGCGATTTTCACGACGCACGTTTCCTTCTTTTAAAACTTCCATAGCAGATACGGTTGACAACCTTTCATCCCACAAAATCACTTCAAGGCCGGTTCTCTTCTCCAATTTTTCCTTGAATTCCTCGGTTCTCTCCACGCGCTCTCCTGACGTATTATTCATATTTTTCGGCAGTCCCAGCACGATTTTTTCCACTTCATACTCGGCAATCAATTCCTCAATACGAGCCAGAGTCTGACGTAGTTTAGTCTCACTTTTCCTCTTTATCACTTCTACGGGCTGTGCAGTTATCCGGAGTCCATCACTGATAGCAACTCCAACAGTCACAGAACCATAGTCAAGTCCCATAATTCTCAATTTCTTATTTCCTTAAATTATTCTCGATATAGTCTTCAAAAAACAATTCAATAATCTCATCGCGTTCGGCACGCATAATAAGACTGCGTGCCCCTTTATGACTGGTGATATAAGTTGGGTCACCACTCATGAGGTAGCCTACAATCTGATTTATCGGATTATAACCTTTTTCCGTCAATGCTTCATACACCGACGCAATAATCTCTCGAACATCATAATCTTTTTCTAAATCTACTTTAAATAATTGTGTGTTGCCATGCTCTTGTTGCATTCTCTCTTCTTACTCCTTTCAGACTCCCGATTTTAACACCGTACTCATCAAAACATTACTTTTATTTTAATATAACTATATCAAAATCGCAATACCTTTTTTATATTTTCTAAAAAATCATAGTTTACAATATATTTTTCTCATTTGCCACAAAAGAAACTATTTGATTTTCCCGGTAAGTCGTCCCTTGAACCGGTATACCAAAGCGCACATATCTTTCATTATGCCCAGTGAGATAAGCCTCGCCATGAATTTCCTGCACTTCTTCAAATAAAACCCGGACTTCTTTCCCCACAAAATACCTTTGATAATTTTCCTTGAGTTTTTCCACTTCCCGAATCAATTCCTCACTGCGCCTGTGTTTTTCCTGAGGTTCCACTTGATTGTCCATTTTCGCGGCCTTCGTCCCATTGCGCATACTATAAGGAAATACATGAACATCTGACAATTCAATTGATTTTACAAACCGCAGAGTCTCCTGAAATTCTTCCTCGGTCTCTCCCGGAAATCCCACAATAACGTCTGTCGTAATAGCCGGATGTTCATAAAACTGACGAATCCTCTCACATTTTTCTCGATATTCTTCAGCGGTATAGTGCCGGTTCATGCGTTGCAATACAGCATCACATCCACTTTGTAAGGATAAATGAAAATGTGGGCAAAACTTGGTTATTTTCTTTAATTCCACAAGAAATTCATCGCATATAATTCGTGGTTCCAAAGACCCCAGTCGTATGCGTTCCAACCCCGGAATCTCTTCCAGTTTCTTCATCAGTTCCACCAGTGGACGCCCTTTTAATTCAACAAATTGTTTGTAAAGAGAACGGTCAACCCCATAGGAGGAAAGATGAATTCCCGTGAGAACAATTTCTTGAAATCCCTGTGTCACATATCGTTTTACTTCTTCCAGAATTTCTTCCTCGGTTCTGCTGGAAAGAATACCGCCTCCCCGCACATAAGGAATCATACAATAACTGCAAAATTGATTACAGCCATCCTGTATTTTGATATATTTTCTCGTTCTCTCCTCGGAAGGATTTCCACTGTGAAAATGCTCCGATGGTTTTGCCACTCCATCTTCGCCGTTCAGATATTCCGGATGTTTTTCTTTTAAATATTGCTGTATCTGCCCCACAATGGATTCTTTGTCCCGATTATTTAAGATCACATCGATAGCTTCATCCTGCTCCAAATTCTCTCTTCCACTTTCTGCATAACATCCCACAGCCACAACGATACTACCTGGATTCATCTTCTTGGCCCGGTGCAGCATCTTTCTGGATTTTCGATCGGCTATGTTGGTTACGGTACATGTATTTACGATATAAACGTCTGCCTTTTCCTTAAATGGTACCACTTCCATCTTTTCCGCCTCAAAAGCTTTTATCATTTTTTCTGTTTCATAAAAATTCACTTTACAACCCAGGGTCAAAAAGGCAACTTTCATACTACCAGTCATCCTCCATTCTTTATCATTCTACATTTTGCACAATTTTTTGTATTTTTTTTTACACAAGTGGTTACTTTTTTCTATTGACATAATTTGCGTTACATAATACTATAATACATGAAGGAAGGAATTCCTTCCCAGAAAAAATATAAAGGAGGAACAAATTATGAAAACAGTAAAAATTTCTTTAAACTCCATTGACAAAGTGAAAGCATTTGTAAACGAAGTAACAAAGTTCGATGCTGAATTTGATTTGGTTTCCGGAAGATATGTCATTGACGCCAAATCCATCATGGGTATTTTCAGTCTGGATTTATCAAAACCAATTGACTTGAACATCCATAGTGAAAATGACGTAGATGCTATCTTGGAAAAATTACAGCCGTTTATTGTCTAATTCAGACATCAATAGAGTTACATCGTCTCGGTATTTTACCGAGACATCTATGGGGAACAAAAAGTACAATGTGGGGACTGTGAATCTTATCCCAAGATACAGTCCTTTTTTCTTGCACTTTTTCCGTTTTTCTTTCCCCAGGCCCTCTGTTTTTCAAATCCTTTTATCTCGGTTGAATCTTAATAATTTCCCGTTCCATTACAGCCTTTTCAAACATCTCATCAATTTTTTCCGAAAGATGGGTCTCAGATTTTTCAATACGCTCCAAATCCGGTTTTGTCACCGGATGTTTGGCTACAAAAGTAGTGCAACAATCTTCATAGGGAAGAATGGATGTCTCAAAGGTATTGATTTTTTCTGCAATATCGATGATATCCTGCTTGTCAAAGGCGATAACCGGGCGAAATACAGGCATGGTACATACAGCATTGGTAGCCACTAAACTCTGCATGGTCTGACTTGCTACCTGTCCCACGCTCTCTCCCGTAATCAGGGACATACACCCCGTCTCTTTTCCGATTTTCTCGGCAATTTTCATCATGTAACGACGCATAATAATGGTCAATTCATCATGAGGACATTTGTCATAAATATACATTTGAATATCCGTAAAGTTGACAATATGAAGATTGATTTCTCCCGCATATTCACTTACAATCCCGGCCAAATCAACGACTTTTTGCTTAGCACGCTCGCTGGTATACGGCGGAGCATGAAAGTATACCGCTTCAATCTTAACTCCCCGCTTTGCCATCATGTAACCTGCCACAGGACTATCAATTCCTCCGGAAAGGAGAAGCATGGCTTTTCCGCTGGTTCCCACCGGCATTCCTCCGGGGCCTTTGATACTGCTGACATAAACATAAGCGCGATGACGAATTTCAACATTTACCGACACTTGTGGATGATGAACATCTACTGTGGCATTTGGCATATGTTCCAGGATATATTCTCCTGCTGCCCGACAGATTTCCGGGCTTGTCATGGCATAACTCTTATCGCTTCGCTTTGCAAATACTTTAAACGTAAAGGGTTGTTCCCCCAATTCTTCTTTCATATGATTCAAAAGTTCTCTGCATACATTTTCAAAACTTTTATCCTCAACTAAAACTACCGGACAAATATGGGCGATGCCAAAACATTTGCTTAAATTTGCGATGACCTCATCAAAATCAAACTCACTTTTTGCTTCCACATAAATTCGCCCATTTTCTTTCTGCACCAAAAAATTACCTTCACAACGTGCCAGTTTTTCTGTGACACGGTCACGAAGTGCATCTTCAAACAGATAGCGGTTTTTTCCCTTAATTCCTATTTCTGAATACTTAATTAAAAATGCTTTTATCATAATAACCTCTTTTCTTATCTTCTTACATATCGTCTCAAAACCGGCAGAAGTTCTTTTAATTGTTCCACCGTATAATCTAATTCTTCAATTGTAGTATGAACCGAAAAACTAAAACGGATGGTTGATTCCAAAAGATTTTTCGGTACACCGATGGCCTGCAATGTGGAACTGATTCCCGGGTGATTGGAAGAACAGGCAGAGCCGGAAGAAACATATACTCCACGATCTTCCAAGGCATGTAATAGTACTTCACTGCCCACCCCTTCAAAACTTGCACTTACTACATGAGGGGCACATTTACGGATATCTTGCTCTATGGCATGCACCGTAACTTGGTCTATTTCTCTCAATTTTTGTAACAAGTATTCTTTGCACATATAGAGATGTTCCACTTTTTCCTCATGATTTTCATACATCATTTTTGCTGCCACACCAAGACCTGCAATTCCCGATACATTTTGTGTGCCGGAACGGCGACCTTGCTGCTGCCCCCCACCATGAATAAGGGGATGCATTTTTACACCATCTGTGGCATATAAAAAACCGACTCCTTTAGGACCATGAATTTTATGACCGCTTACAGAAAGCAAATCAATCTTCCAGCGAGAAGGCACAATTTTCATCTTTCCATAAGCCTGAATAGCATCTACATGAAAGACAATGGATGAATTGTATTCTTTTATCGCCTTACCAATTCCCTGAATATCCAAAAGAGCACCAATTTCATTATTCACCATCATAACGGATACCAGAATGGTATCCGGGCGCAATGCCTGTTTCAATTCCTCCAGTGAAACATGTCCCATAGAATCTACCGGAAGATAAGTTATTTCAAAGCCAAACTGCTTTTCTAGATATAGGCATGGTTCATACACAGCCGCATGCTCAAAACAGGTTGTAATAATATGCTTTCCCTGTCTCTGGCAAGCCAGTGCCGTTCCAATCAAAGCGGCATTATTACTTTCCGTACCACCGGAAGTAAAAATAATATTTTTTCGGTTACATTTTAACGTCACGGCAATTTCATCTGCGGCATCTCGAATGATTCTCTCTGCATCCACTCCTTTCCCGTGCAAAGAGGAGGGATTGCCATAATCTTCAACCATTACTTTACTTACCATTTCTACAACTTCAGGAAAGGCCCTGGTGGTTGCCGCATTATCCAAATATGCTTCCATTTCTATTTCCTCACTCATTTTCTTCTATCCGAAACATCATTACAGACAACAGTGCAATCCCCGCCGTCTCCGTGCGAAGAATACGTTTTCCAAGAGAAATCGGCTGTATTCCCTGTTCCATGGCTCGTTCCACCTCGCCTCTCTCAAATCCCCCCTCGGGTCCAATGAAAATTCCGATGGAGGCATGTCCCGTAATCTGTTTCATCACTTCTTTTGTAGTTTCCATATCTTCGAACAATTCATAGGGGATGACATTTTTTTCTAGTTTTGCTGCCATTTCCAATGCCTTTCCAAAATCCACCACTTCGTGAACTTCCGGGATAATTCCTCTTCCACTCTGCTTGGCTGCAGCAGTGGCAATGGCCTGCCACCGACTCACTTTTTTAGCGGCCTTCTTTTCATCTAACTTAACCACTGCCCGTTTGGTACGCACCGGCACAATCTCGTATGCGCCAAGTTCCACTGCCTTTTGTATGATCCACTCCATCTTGTCCCCTTTGGGCAACGCCTGAAAAAGCACCAGTTTCGTAGGAAGTTCCGTCTGCACCGGTTCTTCTTTTTCAATCTCCAGCCAGACACAATCCGGCTCAAAGGACTGAATGGCACAATAATAATCTATCCCACGTCCGGCAGAAACTACCAGTTTTTCCCCTTCTTTCATTCGCAAAACATGGGCGATGTGATTCACATCATCCCCGGTAATCCATGCACGATTCTCTTGAATCTGCTCCATGGGCACAAAAAAATGATACACGTTATTTTCCTCCATATTTACCGCAAAGAGCACAAGCATCCGATCATGCCTGTGCTCATAACTCTTCATAAAATGAATGATATCCTCTGCGCAAAAGTCTTATCCTAATAGACCGTCTTTCGTATACAGGGATGACCCTGCATTTAACGTCAACTGATTGGATGCCAACTGGTAAAATCCAGAGGCCTTTCCAGCCAATCTTGCGGCATAGCCGGAAGAACCACCAAGAAAATTCTTAACGTCACTCAGAGAAGCAGCGTTAAATTTCTCTTTATCAATTGACAATGTTGCATCGTCACCTATGGTAATACCAATTTTCTCCCATTGACTCTGGTGTGCCTTGGTATCATTTTCCATCCATGTTCTACTCTGGGAAATACTCACAAGATCGCTTTTTTTCGTCTGCTTCACAAGTGTATTGTAGCTGCTGACTAACTCATTTACCCGATTATATATCGTGTCCTCAGAAGCAGACTCATAATCCAAAGATGTCACTTTATCTGCCGCTTCCTTCATCTTGGAAGCTCCACTTTTTATAGCTGACAAGGCTTCATCCGTTGTAGACGTCTGCAACTTACTGAGTTTATCATTGATGGAATAAAAAGAATCCTTTGATGTCTTGTCTTTTATCGACGAAACTGCATCGGAACCGGTACTGTCCGTCTGTTTGGCATAATAGGCTTTCAGCATCTTGGTATAAACACCATTTCGCATTAAACTCAAATCCCCAAAATTGGATGCAGACAAAAAACTTCCCGAAGAAATGCTTGTCTTTGAACCAAATAATGTATTGGCAATCATAGAATTCATATTAACATTCATACAATCGACTCCTTTCGATTCAAAAAATATCCTATCCTAACTCTATTATCGTCTATTATAACAGATATGTAAAGTCTTTTCCATATATTTTTTTCATCCCTTTAACAATGGCTTCCCGTTCGCTATAATGATATTTTACACCATTAATTTCCTGATATTCTTCATGCCCTTTTCCTAAAAGCACAATCATATCTCCTTTTTGGGCATGCTCCAATGCATAGGCAACAGCCTCTTCCCGATCCGGAATCACCACATAATTACCATTACTTTTTGCCATTCCCACTTTAATATCCTCGATAATATCCATCACGTCTTCACGTCGCGGATTGTCACTGGTAATAATGGCAAGTTCCGACATTCTTCCAATCACTTCTCCCATTTCATAACGGCGAAGTTTGCTTCGGTTCCCACCACATCCAAACACGCTGATAATCCGGTTTGGATTGTATTCTCTAAGTGTAGAAAGAACACTTTCAGAACTAATTCCATTGTGGGCAAAGTCAATCAATACGGAAAAATCTTCCGATACCGGCATGGCTTCCACACGGCCTCGCACTTTTACATGTTCAAGAGCATGTAAAATTACATCCTTTGGCATCTGTAGTGCCACTCCGGTACAGGCTGCACACAATGCATTGTGGACATTAAATCGCCCTGGAAGTCCCACTACAACTTCTCCCTCCAACAATCCCTCTGCCTGGAATTTCATGGACAAATCACCACCCTGAGTCACATGTTCAATATGACTTCCTTTTACATCGGCATCATTTTCCACACCAAAGGTCATCACTTTACATGTGGCATTTTTAACAATATCTTCAAAATGTGAGTCGTCTTTATTGATTATTCCCACTTTGCAGCGTTCAAACAGTTTGGCTTTACAGCTCAGATATTCTTCAAAATCTTTATGTTCTCCCGGTCCGATATGGTCTGGGGAAATATTGGTAAATACACCATAATCAAATTCGATTCCAGCCACACGATCCATCTTAATTCCCTGGGAAGAGACCTCCATAACCATATATTCACAGCCATTTTCCACCATCATGGCAAATATTTTTTGTAATTCATAAGATTCCGGTGTGGTATGCTCTGTGACAATTGTCTTCCCATTCATAAAGGCACCGACGGTTCCAATAATACCACAGGTTTTGCCGGATTTCTCGATGATGTCACGAATCATGTGTTCCGTGGTAGATTTCCCCTTGGTTCCCGTAATCCCGATGGTAATCATTTTTCTAGCAGGATAATCAAAATATGCTGCAGACATCAAACTGAGTGCTTCTCTTCCATTTTTCACAAGAATCACTGTGACATTATCGTCCGATACCGACACTGGTTTTTCCACCACAATCACACCAGCTCCCTGAGAAATGGCACTGTCGATGAATTGATGTCCATCTACTACCGTTCCTTCAATAGCCACAAACATAACATCCTTTTTTACCTTTCGGGAGTCGTATGCAATATCTGCAACCTCTTTTTCCAAAGACCCTTGAATCAACTCATATTTCACATCTGCAAGAACCTGTTTCAGTTTCATAATCTGCCTCCTGTCCGACACCATTGTGCCCCATAACTGCATCAAGCGAAAAATCTATTGTTTAATATACGGGTTTTTAAAAATTTGTATGCCCACTTCGACAATCTTCTTCGCATTTGACGTTTTACTTTTGCCCGATTAATATATTTATTTGTCATTTTCGTCTGTGCCTTTTTGCAGGTTGCCGAAAATGTCATAATACGATTGCTGTTCTTAATTTTACTCCAAGGCTTCCATACCGTCTCATGGCTAATATCCTCACTGGTTGTATTGGGATTACCGGTATACAAAAATCGTCTTACATAACCTCGCATTTTCTCCGACAACTCCTCACGTCCCTCTTTATTCTTTTGATTATAAATACGGTCACTGGTATCCTTTTCCCCTCGTTTATATCGATTCAGTAAAAAATCCAAATCCATGCCGTGGATGGCACCTACATATTTGGCATAATTTTTTGAAGTGACATTTGCCGTCTCTCCCCATTGAAACCGGTAAGTATATATATCGGAATGATATGGGTCGATGGCTATTTTGGCAGCCAGTTTTTCCAAATAAAAGGAACTTTGCAACTGACTTCCATATTGTTTTGCCATTTTCAACATATGATAAAATTGTTTACGATTGCGGAAAGTAGCTGGCTTTTTTGTCAATATCCGCTGCATACTTTTATATGACACATTGGCAAATTCTGACCGGTTGGTACCAATGATCATAGGTACTCTGTGATACTCACCATATTCCAGACAATCAAATCCATCTTTCGGAATCACTTTCCCATCCCGAAAACATTGTGGAAAATTGGTAAGTCGTAGCCCGGAACTTCCGGCCATTCTCTTAATTTCTTTATCGGTCAGGGAATACAAAAGTTTCCTCTTTTTTCTTTTGGATAAATTTCGGACATAGGAAAGTGCCCGTTTCTTTTTCGCAAAACGACCGCGACGCACAAGAATACTCGCCAGTTTATCATTGGTCCATTTTTTTCCCTCCCAGATACTGCATGTTGTCATACCGCCACTAAAACTGATGACTTTATGAAACAATCCGGACATAATAGGTGAAATCATGGCATTTAAGGTATCTCTTGCCCCTGCTGAAAACCCGGAAAGAGTGACATTGGAAGCATCTCCGCCAAAGGCGCCGATATTTTCCTGAACCCACTGCAAAGCCAATTTAATATCCAACATAGCAAAATTTCCGCTGTCGGTCAAAGGATTTCCGGTTTTTAACCCCTCTGACTGCAGCCATCCAAAAGCTCCCTGCCGAAATTCCACAGATACTACAATGGTTTCAGTTTCGTCTACAAAAGTAGAAAAATTAAGATTGGGGGTGCCTCCAACATTTCCGCCACCATGTAAAAATACCATAACCGGCACTCCATGAGTCAATTTTTTGGGGCGATATACATTCAAAAAGAGAGCATCGTCCCCCTTTGCCTTTTTGGCTTTGGTACACTTTTTTTCTCCTTGCCAGGACTTCATTGGCGCCGGCTCTGCCCAACGTTCTGCCGTTCCATATGGTATTCCCATAAAGCGAAAGGCTTTTTTTCCCGCTTGTCCCACAATTTTTCCTTTTGATGTTTCCACATATTTTGTGTTTTCCAAATTAATTTTGGGTTTTGTTTCGATAACTCCTTTGATACTGCCACCACTTACGGCTCCTCCGCTGACGGCTCCTCCGCTGACGGCACCTCCGCTGACGACACCTCCATTGACAGTGCCACCACTTATGGCTCCACCACCTGCTATGGCTCCCCCGGTCAAAACTATATCTCCGGCTTGTGGCATAGAATTTTCGACCGCGGCTTTCGGATGACCCGTCATTCCCCATACAAATACAGCTGCCAATAATAGCATCACCCCAGACCATGCAAAAATTCTTTTATTCATTGGTTGTTTTCCTCAATTCTATCATATTCATTCGTTGCTTTAAAGAAGACCAAGTTTATGAATTGCATTGGCAATTCCATCCTGCATCACACCATCTGTAACCAGAGTCACCCGGTCAAACAGAATCGGATTCCCACTTCTCATGGCCACTGATGTATTGACACAGGACAACATGGATACATCATTGGCACTGTCACCAAAACCAATGGTATCTTCTCTGTCAATCTTCAATTCCTTACATACTTTTTCAATACCGGTTGCTTTGGAAATTCCTTTGGGTACCACTTCATAAAAAGTAGGGTCTCTTTCGATAAAATCAAATTGTGTCTCATATTTTTTTCGAAATCCTGCCATATCCGACGATTCATCAAACCACAATGCCATTTTGTCAAAAGAAAAATCATCTTCCCAAAAACATTGTGTCCGTGCAGAAAAACTTCCGTTTTCCGTAAAGATGGAAGCCACTTTCGGCATCCAGTAATCGTGACGAAATGCAGAGCAGTCTTTCCCTTCCAGAACACCATCGATATGATATTTTTGCAAATCCCGAATAATTTCTTTTTGTAATTTCTCCGGCAAAACATGATGATACCATTCTTTGCCATTCATTTCAATATAAGTTCCGCAACCACCGATTAGGCCATCAAACCCCAAATCCATTACATCCTTTGGAATAATCGCCAGACATCTCCCTGAGCATAGAAATAACAAGTGTCCCTTTTCTTTTGCTTTTGCCAATGCCTCTTTTGCACTTTCCGGCACTTGGTCGGTCTCTTCATCAATCAAGGTCCCATCAATGTCAAAAAATAAGATTTTCCGCTTCATGATTTGTTAAATCCTCTCTTTAATCTCTTGATATTCTTTGTGCATTCCTACAAATTTGTAAGCAGGGCGAATAATCTTTCCATCGTTGACACGCTCTTCCAACCGATGGGCGCACCAGCCGGAAATACGTGAAATCGCAAAAATCGGTGTAAACAATTCTCTTGGAATTCCAAGCATAGTATAAACAAATCCACTATAAAAGTCAACATTGGCACACACCGGTTTATACAAATGCCGTTTTTTCATCAACAGACGGGCTGCCACCTTTTCAACGGTTTCATATAACTTAAATTCCTCTTGAAGACCTTTGACCTCGGACAATTTTTTCGCATATTTTTTCAATATCACTTCACGTGGATCAGATTCCGTATAAACAGCATGTCCCATTCCATAAATCAACCCGCTGCCATCAAACGCCTCTTTATCCAGTATTTTACTCAGATATTCTGTGATCTGTGCCCTATCATTCCAATCCGAACAATGTTCTTTAATATCATCAAACATTTGTAAAACCTTTAAATTGGCACCACCATGCCTTGGTCCTTTTAGCGAAGCAATAGACGCAGAAATAGCCGAATAAGTATCCGTTCCGGATGAGGTCACCACATGATTGGTAAAGGTGGAATTGTTTCCTCCTCCATGCTCTGCATGAAGCACCAATGCCACATCCAATACCTGGGCTTCCAACGGTGTAAATTTCCCATCGGGACGAATCATTTGCAATATATTCTCTGCCGTGGACATGGACTTATCCGGTTTCCGAATCACAAGGGCATCATCGTATTTGAAATGGCGTAAAGAATGATAGGCATAAACTGCAATAATCGGCAATTTACCAATCAATTGCAAGGACTGACGTAACACATTCGGAACCGAAATATCATCCGGATTTTCATCATAGGAATACAGCGTCAGCACACTTTTTTGCAAAGCATTCATCAAATTTTCACTGGGGGCCTTCATAATTACATCCCGGACAAAATGAGCTGACACTTCCTGTAAACTGGATAAAATATTTTTAAAACTTTCAAATTGTTCTTCGGAAGGTAGTTCGCCAAATAAAAGAAGATAGGTTGTCTCTTCAAAAGCAAATCTCTTATTTTTATGACTGCGGATAATTTCTTCCACATTATATCCCTGATAATACAATTTTCCCGGTCCCGGAACCTTGTTGCCTTCATCATCATATTGATAGGAAACAACATCTGCTATCTCAGTCAATCCGGTCAATACACCTTTTCCATTGGAATCACGAAGTCCTCGCTTTACATCATATTCTTCGTACAAATTCTGACTGATTTTTCCCGATAACATACAATATTTTACCAAATCATCAAATTGCTCATTCAAGTTTCCATCCAACTGCATCATTGATTTATTGTCCATAACCTGCTGCCTCCTTTGATATATTACTTTGCCACGTGAACAAAAGCGTACAAGTTGTTTTTTCGCAACTGTACGCTTTGGAATTATAGCATATTTTTGTTGGAAATGCAAATCATACCTTTTCCATGCAGCGGTGAGGAATAAATTTTTTTGTTTCCTCATATTTTTACTGTTTTACCACTTTTTCGAATCGTCTTTCAGTTTTCTTGTATTTTGGGGCAGTTATCAACATTGTATAGGTTCAAATCACCAATTTCCTAAATTATGTTCATAACTCCATATTTTTTCTTTTATTTTTTCCTCATTTGTGATAGAATTGTATTGTCATT
>JALEKC010000041.1 GCA_022769325.1 Eubacterium sp.
CATTGAGATCGAAGAGAAAAAGATTGAGTCCAAAAATCAGACCTACAATGGGTTTATTATTTATACACCGTCCACCGGACGCAGTTATACCATTGCAATGCAGGGCGAAAAATACGAGGAAGCCGGTGTGAATCAGACGGAGTATCGCATTGTGACGCCATTTTACAAATTGGATTCCCTGCGGCATATTGACACCTTTGGTTTTGAAGATAAGCTGCATTTTGGGAGCCGCCGTGGCTTTATCTGGTCACGGACACTGCCTCTTCTGAAACAATACATTTTCCAGGGGGCGGGGCCCAATACCTTTATTTATACCTTCCCCAATGATGATTATGTGGGACTTACCAATGTAGGATATGCGGGTTCTCTGGTGACAAAGCCTCACAATATGTTTTTGCAGATTGCCATACAGACCGGGGGGATTTCTTTGTTTGCCTTTCTGGCATTGTATATAATCTATCTGTGGGAAGGATTTCGATTGTATTTTCGAAAAACTTCATATAGTTCCATGGAAATATTTGGCATCGGGATTATGCTGGGGACGTTTGGTTATCTGGTGACGGGACTTGCCAATGATTCTACCGTAGCCGTAGCCCCGGTATATTGGTGCTTGCTGGGAGTTGGTATGGCAGTAAATCGTTACAATCGGGGAAATAGTCAGATTGGAGAAAGAGAATGAAAAAAATTGTTTTGACGGCCATCAATGCGAAATATATCCATTCAAACCCTGCTATATATTCGTTGAAGGCAAACGCGGGGGAGTATGGACAAACTGTGGAGTTGGCTGAATATACCATCAATCATCAAAGGGAGGAAATTCTGGCGGGTATTTATCAAAGAAAACCGGATGTGGTGGGGTTTTCCTGTTATATTTGGAACATTGAATATGTGTTGGATGTGGCAGAAAATCTCAAAAAGGTCTGCCCTCATCTCCAAATTGTTCTGGGAGGACCGGAAGTATCTTATGATGCCGAAAAGGTACTGGAAAAATATCCTTTTGTGGATTTGGTGATGGTGGGAGAGGGAGAGAATACTTTCCGCCAGTATGTTGCTTATGTGCAGGGAAAGGGAGTGTCAGACCTTTCGGAAATCCAAGGATTATGTTTTCGAAATGAGGGAAAACCGTTCTTTACGGCACCACAGATGCCTATCAAGATGGATGATCTGGTTTTTCCTTATCAGGATGTGGAGCAGATGGAAAACCGCATTATTTACTATGAGACCATCCGAGGCTGCCCATTTTCCTGTAGTTACTGCCTTTCTTCTCTGGATAAGACCGTGCGTCTGCGAAGTCTCAATTTGGTGTTTCAGGAGTTGACATTTTTTCTGGAACATAAGGTGCCTCAGGTGAAATTTGTGGACCGAACTTTTAACTGCAATCATACTCATGCGTATGAAATATGGAAGTTTATCAAAGAACATGACAATGGTATCACGAATTTTCATTTTGAAATAGGAGGGGATTTGCTACGGGAAGAGGATTTTGAGCTTTTCCGTGAATTTCGACCGGGGCTGATTCAATTTGAGATTGGTGTGCAGTCCACCAACTTGTCCACCATTGAAGAAATTCGGAGGAAGATGGACTTGGAAGAACTTTCCAGACATGTGGAACGGGTTCGCCAGGGAAAAAATATTCATCAGCACCTGGATTTGATTGCCGGCCTTCCTTATGAGGATTATGAGTCCTTTCATCAATCCTTTAATGACGTATACCGGATGCATCCGGACCAGTTCCAGCTCGGTTTTTTAAAGGTGTTGAAGGGGTCTTATATGGAGGAAAAGCGAGAAGATTACGAAATTGCGTATCAAAGCCGGCCACCCTATGAGGTATTGTCCACCAAATGGCTGCCCTTCGAAGATGTACTTCGGCTAAAGCAAGTGGAAGAAATGGTCGAAGTATATTATAACAGTTTTCAATTTCAAGCCACTATGATTTTGCTGGAGAAGCAATTTTTGGATGCCTTTACCATGTATGAAAAAATGGGAATGTATTATGAAGAAAATGGTCTTTTTGGCTTGAAACATAGCCGGATTGCACGGTATGAGATATTGTGGGCCTTTATCGAGAAAAATGTGGAAGGAGAAAAGTGCCGTGAGTGGCTGCGTCAAACCTTGACTTTTGACTTGTTTGCCAGAGATTTTGTAAAAAATCCACCGGACTTTATCCTGCCAAGAACCAAAGAATATCAGCAGGAAGTTCGCAGTTTTTTTACAAGAGAAACGGAGCATCCCACAGTGCTGGAAGGATACGAAGGATATTTGCCAAAGCAGTTATTTCATATGATTTATCTGCGGGAATTTACACTGGATATTCCGGTGTTGCTTGAAACGGGAGAAATATGTGAGAGAAAAGCGTATTCTCTCCTATTTGACTATCAAAAACGAAATTCGCTCACACATAGTGCGAAGATAGTAACTGTAACTGTTTAGCGAAGATAAAAAAAGTTTAAAAATCAGGTTGTTTTTATTCTCATTTTGTGAGATACTCTTATATAGGGTGATTCTATCATTGGGGGAAAGGAAGGGTAATGAGATCAAATGATGAAACTAGATAATTTTTTTGTTAGTGGGGCAAACCAAGAAGCCGTCGCCATGGCAGAAGCCGTATTGAATAATGTAAAGGCATATTCTCCGGTTTTGATTTATGCGAAACCGGGACGTGGCAAGACTCATCTTTTGCATGAAATTTATGACAAGTGCAAAGAGTCATTGGCCGGACAAAAAGTGGCCTTTATGACAGGAAGACAGTTTTTGGAAGAAGTGGACCGCACCATTCGTTTGGGGGCAAAGCCGAAGCAGATTAAGCTTTATGATGATGTGGATGTTCTCTTGATTGATGACATTGCGGAGATATTCGGGCGACTTGAGGCAGAGCAGGTATTTACCAATCTGTTTCTATCTTCTATGGGGGATAAGAAAAAGCAGATAATCTGTACTTCCGGTTTGTTGGCAAAAGACCATGCCAGTAATGACATGATTCGATTTTTTGACCGGGCGTGCATGGTACAGTTGTATGCGCCGGATGAGCTGCTCAAACAACAGATTGTGGATCAAATGGCACAGCAGTTTTCATTGAAATTAGATGAAGAAGCAAGACGTTATATCATTGCACAGCCATTTTCCAGTGTCAATCAGATTTTGGGAGATATGACCAAATTGGCAGCTCTTACCGAGGAAAATCAGCAGATTGACCAGCAGTTGTGCCAGAGATATCATATTGGCCAGAGCCGCTAAAAACAAAAATAAAAAAACAATCCTTCCATCTGTTTTTGTCGGATGGAAGGATTTTTATACAAAATCAATGGTCAATTTCCCGCAATAGACTTTCTTTTCGAGGAAGGGGAGATTGGATGATTTCTTGTTTTAAATCTGCCAGACCATGGGAATTACCTTCTTTTTTGTAGGTATTTGCCAAAGTAAGATAAGCTACGCGGTTTATGGGGTCGTAGTCGATACAAAGGCGGCTGACTTCCCTTGCCCGAGTTAAGTCTCCCACTTCGAAGTAGGCATTGGCCAGAGCGGAGAGATTCTGTATAAATGTCTGGTAGGTTTCATCATACTCGGACAGGGTTTGGAAATTTCCGATGCCGTAGGCCAGTTTCAAATCGGTATTGGTATATTCGGAAAGGTCCATCATAGGCTTGTCCATGCACCGGCGCAATTTATCCAGGTAATGACGGATGGTTTCATTTTGCGTATATTCCCAGGGAATCCGGGAAGAATCAGGTGTAAAAAGAGGCAGATGAGAGATGTCTTTCTTACGTGTATGATTGGCTTCTTCTTCTCGCTGCCAAAATTCCTTGGATTCTTTTTCCTGTTGTTTGGTTGCCTTGCGCTTTTTGTAATGCATCCATGCGATAAAAATCAGGAAACAGACAAAAAGAGAAGGAAAACGGAGTGTTGAAAACATAATGTAAGTCCTTTCTCTATAAATATAAAATATAAGTTCAGGAGGATATTTAATATGTTTAGTCGCAAAAAGCAAAAAATGATTGCAGCAATCATCTGTGGAGTGCTTATTATCGCTATGCTTGCCGGCGTTATTCTGCCTTACGTGTGATGTCAGGGTCAAAATACCTTTTGACATTACATTATATGTATGATTGTAATACTTTTTTGAATAATATGCAAGGGAGGTCTTTACGTGCAAAGAAAACGAATACTGCTTGCCTTTGTTGTTATTATTTTTATGTTTGGAATTATCGCAGCATATACGTATGCTACATATGCGGGCATGCGTCCGAAAGAAGGAACCATCTGTGAAGGGGTTACCGTGGAGCATGTCAATGTGGGTTTGATGACCAAGGAACAAGCATTGCAGGAAGTCAACAAAGAGACGGAAAAACGGGGGAAACAGGTATTAGAGGTTGAAGTAAACGGCCGGGTTGTCACCACAACTCTGGCAGAAGTGGGGTATACATTTTCAGCGGAAGAATTTCTGGAGAAGGCTCTGAAAGTGGGGCGTAAAGGAAATTTTATCGAAAATTATAAAGAAATTAAAGAAGCAAAAGCAGGGAAAATTTCATTTGAGATTCAGCAGCAATTGGATGAAAAGACGCTGAAAACATTTGTGAAAAAGAAATGCAAAGAACAATGTACCAGTGCCCAAAACGCAAAAATTTCCATGGAAGATGGGGAACTGGTTTATGGAGATTCCCGGGAAGGGGTTGTCCTGGAAGTCAAAGAGACCATGGAAAATATTCAAAAAGCGGTGCGGGAGGCAAAAGATGATACGCTGGTCATTCGCGCCAGTGCGAAAGTGAAGATTCAAAAGCCGAAAGTCTCCAGAGAAACTGCAGAACGGTGCAAAGATAAGATTGGCACCTTTTCCACCACATTTAATGCCGGAAATGTCAATCGCTCCAAAAATCTTGCCAACGCCGCAAGATTAATCAATGGTGCCGTCCTTTATCCGGGGGAGATCTTTTCGGTGCATGACACCATTTCGCCTTTGACGGAAGAAAATGGATATTTTGCGGCAGCATCTTATGTTCAGGGGAAAGTCGAAGACAGCCTGGGAGGAGGAGTGTGCCAGGTTTCCACGACCTTGTACAATGCAGTGCTCCGTGCCGAACTGGAAGTGGTAGAACGAAGTCCTCATTCCATGGTGGTCAGTTATGTAAAACCTTCCATGGACGCTGCCATCGCCGGAGATTACAAGGATTTTAAATTTAAAAATAATACGGAAGTTCCCATTTATATTCAAGGGGGAACCTATAGTGGAACCATTTATTTTAATATTTACGGCGAAGAGACCCGAAGTGAGAACCGGAGTGTGACCTTTGAGTCGGAAGTGACAGAAACCATTGAGCCGGGGGCGGATAAAATCACTTATGACAAAAGTCAGCCGGAGTCCTATGAAACGGTGACTCAGGAAGCGCATACCGGTTACAAGGCCATTCTTTGGAAAATTGTGAATGAGAATGGGAAAGAGACCAAAACTCAGGTGAATTCCAGCACGTATTCGGCATCGCCCCGTTATGTAACTAAGGGAGCCAAGAAAGCGGAAGAAAAGCCGGAAGCAACGAAAGCACCTGAAGACAGCGAGAATAAAAAAGACTCTGCTACATCGGGAAAACACCAGAGAAATTCTTCCGGCACCGGAAAAAAAGAGAAAAGTACCCCGCAGCCTCAGGCGACGGCGCAGCCGGTAACTACGCAGGCACCGGAAGAGGGGCAGCAGACTGCGGAAATCGACGGAGAACAGCCATGAGACAAGGAAAAATATCCCAAAATCAATGGAGGCGCTCGGTAGGGAAAAAAATCCAATATCAAAGTGAAAATCTGGTGCTGAAACCGGCACCGGGAAGAGATTGCTCTGTTTATAGACAGGGGGAAGGAACATTTATCTGTCCTACGATAAATTCCAGCAGCGGACCTCTTCCTTTTCTTGGGAAAAAAGCCTTTTATCATATGCAAAATGATTTGTTGGCAGCAGGAGCCCGTCCTAAGGGGATGATGGTGCAGTTGCTGCTTCCATTGTCCGCAGAGGAAAAAGAAATCCAATCTATCATGGGGCAGTTGGGAGAACTTGCTGCCAGATACGAAGTGGACATCTGTGGCGGACATACGGAAGTGAGCGAGCTGGTTACGAGTCCCCTTTTGACGCTGTCCGGCTTTGGAAAACAACTTATGCCAGACACCGGTAGCCATAAACTCAAGCCCGGTCAGCAGATTGTCATGACCAAATGGGCAGGAGCCGCCGGGGCGGCAGAAATGGCTTATCTCCATAAAGAAGAACTTATCCGGTATTTCCCCCAAATTTTTGTGGAAGAGGCGGTGGATTATCTCTATGAAGAAGTGGAGGGAAGTTCGCTTTTGTCGGGAGAGAGAGAAGTGGAGATTGCCTTAGCGTCCGGAGTGCGAGCTTTTCACAATATTTCTCATAATGGTATTTACGGTGCCCTGTGGGAGATGGCAGAAGCATCGGGAACCGGCCTTCGGATTGACGGCGGGGCTATTCCCATTCGTCAGGAGAGCATTGAAATATGTGAAAGATATGAGGAAAATCCTTATCAAATAGATTCCCAGGGAAGTATGTTGATGGGAACCGATCACGGCGAAGAATTGGTTGCCCGGTTGCGGGACCATCAAATTTTTGCCGAAATAATCGGATGTGCCACGGAGGGAAAAGACCGGGTGATTTGTCAGGGAGAGGAAACTCGCTATTTGACACCTCCCTGAGATAAAAGCCGAGGCGTACTTAAAAAGAAATCAGAAAATAGAAGAAATCCGAAAATAGAAGAAATCCGGCAAAAGGAGGAAAGAAGATGCTACAGGAAGAACTATTGAGAATTATGTCGAAAAATGCCAAAATATCCACAGAAGACATGGCAGCTATGTTGGAGGCATCGGAAGAAGAAATTCAGAAGACGATACAGGAATTGGAAGAGGAAGGCGTTATATGTGGATATCCGGCACTCATCAATTGGGACCACACGGACAATGAGATGGTGACGGCGTTGATTGAAGTGAACGTGGCTTTGCACCGGGAATCTGGTTTTGATAAAGTGGCAGAGCGCATTTACCAGTTTGATGAGGTAGAGAGCGTGTACTTGATGAGTGGAAGCTTTGATTTGACGGTTATTCTGGAAGGAAAAAGCATGAAGGAAGTGGCAAAATTTGTCACAACCAAACTTTCACCGATTGAAGAAGTGGTCAATACATCCACTTTCTTTGTACTGAAAAAATATAAAGAACATGGTCTTTTGATGGTAAAAGAGAAAAATGAACAAGAGAGGATGTTGATTACACCATGAGAAATCCGTTGTCGAAAACAGTAGTGGAATTGGAACCATCGGGGATTCGTCGTTTTTTTGATGTGGCAAATACGATGGAAAATGTAATCTCCCTTGGTGTAGGGGAGCCGGATTTTGACACGCCTTGGCACATTCGGGAAGAAGGAATCTATTCTTTGGAAAAAGGAAGGACGTACTATACTTCCAATGCCGGTTTGTTGCCCCTTCGCCGGGAAATCAGTCGATATCTCCATGAACGCTTTGAATTGCCATATGGAGAAGAGGAAATTCTGGTTACGGTAGGAGGAAGTGAGGCCATCGATATTTGTATGCGGGCTATGCTGGATCCGGGAGATGAAGTGATTATTCCGGAACCTTGTTTTGTATCTTATCTTCCTTGCGTAAAAATGGCAGGTGGAACGCCGGTGCGGATTTCCTTGGAGGAGAAAGATGAGTTCAAATTAACCGGAAAAAAATTAAAAGAAGCCATTACGGATAAGACCAAAATACTGATTATGCCATTTCCCAACAATCCTACGGGAGCTATTATGACAGCAGAAGAATTGCAGGTAATTGCAGACATTTGTAAAAAACAGGATATTTTTGTGATGTCCGATGAGATATATTCGGAACTCAGTTATCAGGGAAAGCATGTGTCTATTGCCAGCATTCCAGGGATGGCAGAGCGTACCGTGGTCATCAATGGATTTTCCAAATCCTTTGCCATGACGGGATGGCGACTTGGATATGCCGCAGGGCCAAGGGAAATCATCAAGCAGATGGTGAAGATTCATCAATATCTTATTATGAGTTCCCCCACCACCAGTCAGTATGCTGCCATCGAGGCACTGAAAAACGGTATGCCGGATGTGGAGCGGATGCGGGAAGCTTACAATCAGAGAAGACGGTTCCTTGTAAAAACATTGCGGGAGATGGGAATACCTTGTTTTGAACCTTATGGAGCCTTTTATGTATTTCCGAATATCCAAAAATTTGGCATGACCAGTGAGGAGTTCGCCACAAGACTTTTACAGGAGAAAAAAGTGGCGGTGGTGCCGGGAGATGCCTTTGGAAAATGCGGAGAAGGATTTTTGCGAATTTCCTATGCCTATTCCATCGAAGATTTGAAAAAGGCACTGGAAAAGATAAAGGAATTTATAGACACCTTATAAGAAATATGCTATACTGTAATTAGGTTACATGTGGTGTATGAGAAAGGAGAAAAGGATATGGCTACATTAAATGCGGAACATATTAATCCTTTTTTAATGGCTGCAAAGAAAGTGTTTCAAGATATGTGTTTTGTACAGGTACAGATTCAAAAACCCATCTTAAAAGAAGCGAGTTTTGGGAGAGGTACTTGGGTTATCATCATAGGTGTAACCGGTGAGATGAAGGGTCAGGTTCTTTTGGCAATGACTGAGGAAGATGCATGTAATATTGCATCCAAGATGTGCATGATGGAAGTAAAAGAAATTGATGATTTTGCTGCCAGTGCCTTAAGTGAACTTGGCAACATGATTATGGGAAATGCGTCTACCGTATTTTCTGCCAATGGAGTTGGAATCGATATCACACCGCCTACACTGTCTCATGGTGAAGTAAGTTTTACAAATACATTTGCAAAAAATCTTTGTGTTCCACTTACATTCGACACGACAACCGTTGAATTGTATCTGGCATTAAAACAGGAATAGAGAGGGCATGCGTCAAAAGCATGTAGTAGGAAATGATAAATATTGTATTGTTGGAGCCTGAGATTCCCGCTAATACAGGAAATATAGGCCGCACCTGTGTGGCGGCCGGAGCCAAACTCCATCTGATAGAGCCTATGGGCTTTCAGATTACGGAGAAACAGGTAAAGCGTGCGGGACTGGATTATTGGGACAAGTTAGATTATACGATTTATGACAGTTACCTGGATTTTGTGGAAAAAAATCCGGGTATTAAGATTTATATGGCAACTACCAAAGCTCGTCATATCTATTCGGATGTGGTTTTTGAGGATGACTGTTTTATTATGTTCGGAAAAGAGAGTGCAGGCATCCCGGAAGAGTTATTGGTGGAAAATCAAGAAAATACAATTCGCATACCGATGTTTGGAGACATTCGTTCTTTGAACCTCGGCAATTCAGTTGCCATCGTCTTATATGAAGCAATGCGACAGCATGGATTTGCGAATCTAAATACTCAGGGAAATCTGCATCGATTATCCTGGGAAAATTAAACAATAGAGAAACGGAAATGGAGGAATCGCGATGAAAGAGGTTCAAAAGAAAAAGCAGAAAGGCCAGGGCATTTCTCTTAAAGTAAAAGGATTGCTTTTGACTGGAGTTATGATTTTTACTGTTATTGGTCTTACATTGAAATTTACAGCCCCCCAGATTGAGAACAATATGATAAAAATTGTGCATTCATACATGTATGATGTGGCAATAACAAATGGAAAAATATTGGACTTGGAAATCAGTAATCACGGGGAGAGTGTAGGTCTTTCGGAAAACACACTTCGTTCTTTATTTAAAGATGTAAATGTACATGACATGAAGAGCAGTTATGCTTATGTTGTATCGAAAGACGGAACCATGCTCTTTCATCCCAATGCTGAAAAGATTGGGAAGCCGGTGGAAAATGCAGTGGTAAAGGAAGTTGTGGGTAAAATTTCCAAAGGGGAGATTCCGGAATCAGCTGTTGCCACTTATGAATTTAAGGGAGAAACCAAATATGCCGGATATTATGTGGGACCACATGCAGAATATATTCTTGTAGTATCAACGGATGAGAAAGATGCTCTTGCCGCTGTGAATACAACGATTAAAACGATGGTTGGAGTCTCTGTTGTGTGCGAGATTATCTGCTTGCTTATTGCCTTTTTCTGCTTCCAGCGTTTGTTTGATCCTTTGAAAAAGATTGCAGGTATTGTTTCTCGTCTTGGGGAATTGAATTTCAAAAAGACCGGTGAGTTGGATAAACTGGCACAGACTGGCGGAGAAGTGGGAATGATGGCTCGTTCCGTTCAGCAGGTACAGGAAAAGTTGAGCGAAGTTGTGGGAGAATTAAAGGCGGAGAGTCAGCATTTGTATGATTCTTCCAATCAATTGAGCGGAAATGCAGCGACCACGGCAGAAACCATTGGACAGATTAGTTATGCCATCCATGATATGGCAGAGGGTGCTTCGTCCCAGGCCAATGATACACAGACCGCTACGGAAAGTGTCATTGTCATTGGAAATATGGTAGATGAGACCAACCAGGAAGTGGCTAAACTTCGTGAAAACGTGGAGATAATGAAAACCTCCGGCGAAGAAGCAGAGCGTACATTAAAAGAGTTAGAAGACATCAACGAGGAAGCGAAAAAATCTATCGTTGAGATTTATAATCAGACCAATACAACCAATGAGTCGGCACAAAAGATTAAGGATGCCATCGAATTGATTACATCCATTGCGGAAGAGACCAATCTTCTCTCCCTCAATGCCTCTATCGAGGCTGCTCGTGCCGGTGAGCAGGGACGTGGATTTGCAGTGGTAGCCAGTCAGATACAGAAATTGGCGGAGCAGTCCAATGAATCTGCTATGAAGGTACAAAATATCGCCAATATGCTGTTGCAGGATTCTGACCAGGCGGTAGAGATTGTAGACCGGGTAAAAGAGATTATGGATACACAGAATGTGAAAATGGGTATTACCGGAGAGATGTTTATGAAAGTGCAGGATGAAATCCGTTCTTCCATGGACAGCATCAATATCATCTATGAAAAGACAGACAAGATGGATCAGGCAAAGACAGAAGTGGTGGATGTGGTTCACAGTCTTACTGCTATTGCGGAGGAAAATGCCGCAGGAACAGAAGAAACCTCTGCTTCTGTAACAGAAGTGAATGAAATCGTTGACACCATATCGGGCAATGCGACACAGCTTCATGATGTGGCTCAGAAGATAGAAGATCAAATGAATCAGTTTGAAGTATAAAAGATAAGAATAAAACCAAAAGCGGCTCTTACGAAGGAAGAGTCGCTTTTTTTAAGGTAAATACAAATTCGGTTCCCACGCCGACGGTACTGACAACATTGATGGTCTGCTGGTGAGATTGAATGATTTCTTTGGAAATAGAGAGTCCGAGACCGGTTCCCCGCTTGTCCTTTCCTCTGGAAATATCCGTTTTATAGAAACGGTCAAAGACTTTATTCACACTTTCTTTTGGAATGCCGATGCCGGAATCCTTCACGGAAACAAAGACTTTTGAGCCTTTCTTCCGGGTGCTGATACGGATGGAGGAGTTATTGTTGCTGAACTTGATGGCATTGTCAATGAGGTTGTAGAGCACCTGATGAATTTTGCTCTCATCTGCTTCTACATACAAATCTTTTTTGTTATAAAAATCCAACTCAAAGGATATATTCTTTTTCCCGGCAGTGCCTTCCAAGGTATCCACGGTCTGAGAAATGGTATCGTGAATATTGAAGGTAGTTATATCCAGCAATACATTATCTCCGTTAAAGGAATTCAACTCCAGCAAATTGGAGGTGAGATTTGTCAGACGATCCGTCTCAGCCAAAATAATATTTAAATATTTTTCCTGAGATTCATAAGGAATTGTGCCATCCAGCATGGCCTGAGCGTACCCGTGAATGGACGTCAGGGGCGAGCGAAAGTCATGGGATATATTGGAGATAAAGGCTCGTTGATAGTCATCAAAATTATTCAAATCTTCGGCGATGATATTTAATGCGTCAGCCAGTTCCCCATATTCATCGGAAGTATGTATGGGAATCGGTTCATTTTTCTGGTGAATGGAAAAACTTTTGGCAGCATTACATAGCTTACGCATGGGGATGACGTTCATGGCGTAGATGAAAAAGAATGTCACAGCCAGCACACCCCCCATCATGAAGAGGATGGAGTCAAGTAAATCAAAATAAAACTGCAACCGCTTTGCGATATAGCTGCTGGTGATAGCATCATTTTCCATGGCAGCCTTGAAAAGGCTGTTTCGCACCAGAGCAAAAACCAAAGTATGTGTGATATAATAAGAGGAAGAAAAGATACAAAGGTAAAGGAGCAATAATTTTCTTCCCAATGTCAGACGAAATCTCCGACGCATATGCCATCAACCTTTCTTTGTCTCAAATTTGTAACCAATTCCCCACACAGTGGCCAGCCGCCATTCCTCATGATCTTTGATTTTTTCACGAAGACGCTTGATATGCACATCGACGGTGCGTGTGTCTACTACATATTCATAGCCCCAGATGCGGTCTAAAAGCTGTTCTCTGGTAAATACCTGGTTGGGGTGGGTCGCCAGAAAATATAATAATTCCAATTCCTTCGGAGGCATTTCCACCGGCTCTCCCATGTATGTTACCGAATAATTGGATAAGCTTACGGATAAATCGGTATATTGTACGGTCTCAGAAGCGGATTCTGCGTCCTGGGAGGAAGAATTTTGGGTGCCACCGGATTGATAACGGCGCAAAACGGCTTTTACCCGGGCAACCAGTTCCTTGGAATCAAAGGGTTTGATGATATAGTCATCGGCACCCAGTTCCAGTCCCAGAACTTTGTCAAAGACTTCCCCTTTTGCCGAGAGCATAATGATAGGAACGGTGGAAGTC
>JALEKC010000051.1 GCA_022769325.1 Eubacterium sp.
GATGGGGTTTACATCTGCCCTTTCTGTTACCAGAAAGGCGGTGAGCTCTTACCTCGCCTTTTCAACCTTACCGGCGTATGCCGGCGGTAATTTTCTGTTGCACTAGCCTGGGAGTCACCTCCACCGGACGTTATCCGGCATCCTGCCCTGCGAAGCTCGGACTTTCCTCACCTGGGACCTTTCGGTATAGCCAGGTGCGATCATCTGTGCTACTCATATAAACAAATAGAACAAAAATTATTCTAACAAAATTCCTCCACCAATAAACTCCCGCACAATGGAATTTAATGGGACTTCTTCCGGATTGATTGCCAGAAAATAATCTAAAAATTTCAATAATCTCTGTGCTTCTGCATATTCTTCGCTATCCATTGGTACACGAAATAGTGCGGGCTCTGCATAGGTTTTCAATGCTGCCAATTCATAAATCAGAGAAGAATTGAACATGGCGTCCGCTTTTTCCTGAAATGGAAAAATATTGGCATTTTCTCCCTCTCGTACCGATTTCCACATGGCAATGGTTTTTTGTGCACTATGTCCTCTCGTTCTGGCGTCTCTTACGATTCTACGAATCAAACGTCCATCCGTTGTCGGAATACGATTGTGGTCATCGATATTTAAGGTTGTCAACGCACTAATATAAATCTTAAATTTGTTATCCTTGGAAATCTTTTCCGTCAATTTATCATTCAATCCATGAATCCCTTCGATTACCAGAATTTCATCGGGGCCAAGTTTTAATTTGGGTTTGTTATATTCCCTCTTTCCGGTAATAAAATTATAGGTTGGAAGTTGTACTTCCTCTCCGCCAAGCAGCAATTCCAAATCTTTGTTAAATTGCTTGGTATCAATGGCTTCGATACATTCATAATTATATTTTCCATCTTTATCTTTTGGGGTATCCACACGATTGACAAAATAATCGTCCAAAGCCACCGGATGTGGCTTTAATCCCAAGGTTTTCAACTGAGCAGACAAACGATAGGAAAAGGTGGTTTTTCCAGAGGAAGATGGCCCGGCAATGGTTACTACCTGCACTTCTTTGGAAGATGCAATCTGCTCTGCAATCTGACCGATTTCTTTTTCGTGCAAAGCTTCCTGAACCAGCATCAAATCACGCATTCCACCATTTACAATCACATCATTTAGCTGCCCCACATTTTCCACTTCCAATTGTACTCCCCATTTGGCTGCGGTTTCCAATGTATGGAACAATTTATGACTTGGTACAAAGCCTGGTAAATGTTTGGGATCCTCTTCCTTTGGCACAATCAATACAAAGCCGGATTCAAACGGCTCCAATCGGAATTTATCTAGGCATCCTGTGCTATAAGGCATAGGTCCATAAAAATAATCCATCACTTTTCCCAATTTGTGTATAGTTACCCGGGAACTTCTTCGATAACGCAGCAACCGGCTCTTGTCATACATTTTTTTTGCCTCAAACAAACGAATGGCCTTAGACACACTCAATGATTTTTTTTCAAATATAACATCCTCGGCAATATAACGTTTCATACGCTGGCTGACCCGGTCAAGAAGTTCTTTGGTTACTTCCATTCCCCGCAGGGTACAATAATATCCACTGTCCAAAGCATATTCCACAGTGACTTTTTCAAATAAATCTTTGGGGGCTTCTTTGTAAAAGGCTTTCAGCATAACCATAGTCAAACCACGCACATAAGCACGTCGTCCATCTTTATCCTGATAAGGACAAAAAGAAATACGATTTCCGCTTTCTGCCGTTTTACACAATTCATTAATTACACCATCCACCTTTGCCACCATGGCATCGGCATGTCCGGTCTGTTTTGCCAATTCATAATATGTAATGCCTTTCTCGCAGACCACTTTTTCTCCATCTATTTTTACAGAAATCTGTTCCATTCACTGGCACTCCTTTCCATTCATTTTCAGAATCAATTGCCCCAACAACCGGCAACGTTCTTTTACTTCCTGTCTACGGGCTCCTTCCATATTTTTGCTCTGTAGTTGGTCATAGATTGCCCGGTATACTTTTTCTTCCTGCTCTAAAAAAGCAAGCATGGTTTTGTCTCTCCGTTCAATCAAATACTTACTGTAATTGGTCCCCGGCACATTATACATAAGAGATTCTGTGGAATTTTGCCGCCGCAGGGCCAGCATGGAAAAATAAAATTTTCCTTCTTCCTTACATGCCTTTTCTCGCACAATCTCAAATCCAAGTTCCCCCATGGCATCCCGAACCATACCAATCTCTGATTGAGGTTGTAAAACCAAAGTGTTTACTTTGGCAAGGACCTCCGGATATGCTTTCAGTATTTCCAACATCAACGGGCCTCCCATACCGGCAATCATCAAGGTATCGGCTTCCCCCGGAAGAAGTTTTTCCATGCCATTACTTTTCCGGCATTCAATCTTTTCTTCCAATCCATTTTGGCGGATATGTTCCCTGGCCCGTTCCAAGGGACCTTGATTGATATCCATGGCAATCATCCGAAGGGCTGTCCCGGTTTCCACCAGCCAAATGGCAGCATAACCATGATCACAACCAATATCTGCCACACGGGCTCCCTGTGGAACCAGAGAAACATTCATCTGTAATCGCTTTGATAATTTCATCAATCCAAATAATCCTTTAATTTTCTGCTGCGACTTGGATGACGCAGTTTACGAAGCGCTTTTGCTTCAATCTGACGAATACGCTCCCTGGTAACATTGAATTCTTTCCCAACTTCTTCCAGAGTCCGGGCCCGTCCATCAACCAACCCAAAACGTAATTGCAATACCTTTCTTTCCCGGTCTGTCAGGGTACCAAGAACTTCTGACAATTGCTCCTTCAACAGCGTAAAAGCGGCAGCTTCTGCCGGTACCGGAACATTATCATCCTGAATAAAATCGCCAAGATGACTGTCTTCTTCTTCTCCAATTGGTGTCTCCAAAGAAACCGGTTCCTGGGAAATTTTCTGAATTTCGCGGACACGATCCACCGGAAGAGACATCTCTTTTGCAATTTCTTCCGGATACGGTTCTCTTCCTAATTCCTGCAACAATTGACGCTGTACACGAATCAGTTTGTTAATGGTCTCTACCATATGAACCGGAATACGAATGGTTCGAGCCTGATCGGCGATGGCTCTGGTAATTGCCTGACGAATCCACCAGGTAGCATAGGTACTGAATTTATAGCCTTTACGATAATCAAATTTTTCTACGGCCTTAATCAATCCCAAATTTCCCTCCTGAATCAGATCCAAAAAGAGCATACCGCGCCCCACATAGCGTTTGGCTATGCTGACAACCAAACGTAAATTAGCTTCTGCCAGGCGCTTTCTCGCCTCCAGATCACCATTTTCCATCTTCTTTGCCAATTCCACTTCTTCATCTGCTGACAACAGAGGAACTTTTCCAATTTCTTTCAAATACATGCGAACCGGGTCTTCGATGCTGACACCATCGGGAACGGAAAATTCAATATTTTCCAACTCCTCTTCTGTTGGTTCATCATCCACATCCAAAATAATATCATCGTCAACCTCTTCTTCAGGAACCATAGCAACGATACCATTTTGCTCAAGATAGTCTAAAATCTTTTCGGTTTTATCTCCATCCAGATCCATCTCCTTAAACTGTTCATTGATATCACTATATTCAAGTTTACCGTCTTTTTTCTTACCCAGTTCTACCAATTTGTTTAATGATTCCAAAAATTGTGCCTGATCATCCACTGTATTCTTTTCTTCCTTCATATTTTCCTCCATTCTTGCAAATATACAAGTTTTTTAGCATTTATGTCAAAGTAATGTGTAATGTTTCCAACTGCTTTTTTTCCATAATAATCTTTTGTAATTGGGAAAGATCCGTGATTTCCCGGCTCTTTTTATCAAGACTTGCCCGTTTGAGTGTCTTTACCATTTCATTGAGGGCTTTTTCTCGCTCGGAATCTTCTTTTATCTGCTGTATCTTTTTATTGAAAATACCAGCTGCCAAAGACTGCTCTTCTTTGCTTTCAAAATTACTGATAATCTGCGCCGGTGATATTTTCCCCGTCCGCGCCTGTTCATAAAGCATCGTAGCAATTCTTCCATAAGGTTCTTCAAAAAAATCTTCCGGCTGAAGCCATTTGGATATTTTAGGAAACAATCCCACATCGTCGGCAATCCATGTAAGAATGACTCCCTGTACTTTTAGGATTCCATCTTCTTTTTGAATTCTTTGTTTTTTCTGCCTTTCTTTTCGTATCTTCTCATAATCAATTCCAACCCGCACTGCTGCCTGATGACTCACAAGATTGCGAAAATCCTCTGACCGAATGGCATATTGTCTGGCAAAAGCTTCGATATAATTATTTCTCTCGATTTCATTTTCAAATGTCAGACACTTTTTTGCCGCTTCATTCATAAAACGGGTCTTTTCTTCCGGATCATCCATACTATATGCGGTCTGTAACTGGTCGATTTCATAGAAAAAACTATTTTGTGCCTGTTCAATGCGCTTTTGGAATTCTTCTTTCGAAAGTGCTTTGATAAATTCATCCGGATCCTTGTAGGGTCTCATGTTAATGACTTTCACAGATATGCCCGCCTCTTTCAACATGGGAATAGCTCGGAGAGCCGCTTTGACTCCTGCTCCATCGCTGTCATAACAAAGATAGACCGTATCGGTATATCGTTTCAGCAAACTACTTTGCTGACTGGTAAAAGCAGTTCCCAGAGATGCCACCGCATTGGTAAATCCTGCCTGATGCAAGGCAATCACATCCATATATCCTTCACATATAATCATGCCCTCCGCCTGTTTTCCATGGACAAAATTGAGTCCAAACAGATTGCGGCTTTTATCAAAAATCATGGTTTCCGGAGAATTCAGATACTTGGGTTTCCCATCTCCCATGACACGACCACCAAAGGCAATCACTTTATTTTGACGATCCATAATCGGGAACATGACACGATTCCAAAATTTGTCATAGACTCCCTTTGCCTCCTGGAATTGAAACAATCCCGTTTGTTTTAACAAGGCATCATCATAGCCTTTCTTTTTCATATATTGATACAAATCATTACTATACTTGTCCGAATATCCCAATCCAAAATGCCGGATGGTTTCTTCAGACAATTGTCTTCCAAGCAAATATTGTTTGGCTTCTTTTCCACGCTCAGAATTCAATTTTGCATAATAATAATTGGCTGCAATTTTATATATCTCCAGGATTTGTTCCCGGATACTTCGCTTTCTTTTTTCTTCTTTTGTTTCCGCATGTTCCGGTAACTTCATACCAACACGCTCTGCCAACTGTCCAAGTGCTTCCGGAAATGTAAGATTTTCATACTCCATAAGAAATGTAAATACATTTCCCCCGGCCCCGCATCCAAAGCAATAATACATCTGCTTATTGCCACTTACGGAAAAGGAGGCCGTCTTTTCATTATGAAATGGACACAGCCCTACATAATTACTTCCGGAACGTTTTAAGTTCACATAGGAGGAAATAACATCTACAATGTCATTACGTTCCCGTACTTCCTCAACAAAGTCTTCACTGTAATACATTCCCATCTTCCCTTTTTTTATTCTCTCTTTCAACAATTAGTATATTTGCCAGGTACTTGGAATCATCAAAGTTTCATAGGTAGAAACAGCAAAACGATCGGTCATCCCGGCAATATAGTCACAAACCACGGTAGAAATGCTTTCTCCTTTTTCCCAAATCATCCGGGTATACTCCTCCGGCATTTCTTCAATATGGTTGGAATAATAGGCAAAAAGCTGGCCAATCATTCTCTCAGCCTTTCCTTCTTCCTTCTTTGCCACGGAATTCACATAGACATTGGCAAACATAAATTTTCGCAGTTCCTGCAACGCTTCATAGGTTTCATCGGACATCATAATATCATTTTGCCCCATGCTATGTATCACAATATCATGAATCAACGTATTCAGACGCTCTCGCAGATTTTTTCCCAGTACCCGGACACAGGCCGCCGGCAAATCTTCCTCACATATAATCTTTCCGCGAATAGCATCATCAATATCCGAGTTCACATAGGCAATCTTGTCACATAAGCGTACAATCTTTCCCTCCAAAGTAGAAGGATGGCCGGAAGTTGAATGATTTAATATACCATCCCGGACTTCTTTGGTCAAATTCAGACCCGCACCGTTTTTTTCCAATTTTTCTACCACACGGACACTTTGAATCTGATGCATAAATCCATCGGGACAGATTCGATTGAGCACTCTCTCCCCGGCATGTCCAAAGGGCGTATGACCCAGATCATGCCCCAAAGCAATAGCCTCTGTCAAATCCTCATTTAAGCGAAGAGCTTTCGCAATGGTTCTGGCATTTTGTGCCACTTCCAGTGTGTGGGTCAGCCGGGTACGATAATGATCTCCTTCCGGCGAAAGAAAAACTTGTGTTTTTCCTTTTAAGCGGCGAAAGGACTTGGAATGTAAAATCCGATCCCGGTCTCTTTGATAAATTGGCCGCAAGTCACAGGGTTCTTCAAATCTTTCTCTTCCCTGAGATTGATTGCTAAACGCCGCATAGGGGCTGAGAATATCATGCTCTCTTTGCTCAAATTGTTCCCGTAATGTCATATGACTTTTCTCTCTTTCCGATAAATACCATTTCGTGCAAATGCCTACATTTACATATTTCAACGCGAAAAAGGATTTTCCTTTTTTTCATTGATTATTTTTTTTAAATATTGTAAGATAGAGAAGAGAAAATTATTTGGATTGGAGGATATCTTATGGCTCGTACCGGAAAAAATACATGGTCTTTGTTTTTACTTTTGTTGGCCGGCATCGTTCTGGGAAGTTTTATCGCCCATCTTACCGCCGGTGTTCCTGCCCTTTCCTGGCTTTCCTACGGAAAAACCTTTGGGCTCTCCTCACCTATCGTACTTGATTTAGGGGTTCTTGTTCTTACTTTTGGACTTACAATCAAATTTACGATAGCCAGCATCATCGGCATTATCATTGCCGCCATCATTTACCGGCTTTTATAATCTGAGCGGGACAGCGGGGCTGTCCCGTCTTTTATCATATCGATCATAAAAGGAACAATCGCCGGATCAAATTGTTTTCCACTACATCCATCCAGTTCGGATAAAATATAATCTTCTTCATGCAATTCTTTATATACGCGTTTGCTGGACATGGTGTCATAACTGTCCGCCACACAGATAATTCGCGCAGCCAAAGGGATTTCCTCTCCCTTAAGCCCTTCATTATATCCATTTCCATCATATCTTTCATGATGATATCTGGCTCCATTGCTAATACCCTGAATTGCAGTAAAATCTTTTAAAATTTCTCCCCCTATGGTTGGATGATTGCGAATAATCTGCATCTCTTCCTCCGTGAGTTTTCCCGGTTTTTGCAAAATCGCGTCCGGAATTCCTATTTTCCCGATATCATGGAGCATTCCCATATAATAAATTTGTTCCTGTTCTTCCTCTGTCATTCCCATGCGTCTTGCAATTTCTGCTGAATAGATAGCAACACGCACAGAATGACCATTGGTATTTTCATCTTTGGCATCAATTGCATGAGCAAAGGTTTCCAAAGATTGATTTACAATATCATGATACTTATGCTGCTTATCCTGCGATTTTTTAACTTTTGTACTAAGAAATATAAGACAGCAAATTTGAGATAAGACGATTAATACTAAAATTGTAATCAAAATTCCCATCATCTTTCTTTTCCTTCCTATTTTTCATACTCCATGGCTAATTTTTTTAACTCCTTCAATACACCATCCTCCCAATAGGGTCCACATTGACAGGAGGCAGCAGCTTTCACTTCTTCTCTTGCATTGGCGACAGCAAAACTGTATTTTGCCTGCCTCATCATCTCAATATCGTTTTGATTGTCTCCGAACACCATGGTTTCTTCCCAGCTTATATGTAAATATTCTTGCAGAAAAGCAATGGCACTTCCCTTTCCTGCTTCTTTGGGAACACAATCCAGCCATTGTATCCCTGCCAGATTGAGGCGAACCTTATCTTCCCATTTGGGCCGGAACCAGGTTTCTGTCAATTGTTCCACCATATTGTGATGATACAAAGATATTTTTACTATATCATCGGATATGTTATGTTGCAAATCACCTACTGCCTGAATATCAAATCCATAAGAATCGGATATCCAACGATACATCTCCGAATCCTCACTGGTAGCATAGGCACGCTTTTTCCCGCATACTAAAATATCACAAGGTGGTATTTTTCTTGCATCTTCAATAATCTGCTTACAAATATTATTTTCCAAAACCTGTGAATAAATACACTCCTCTTTCCGAAAGATTAAACTTCCTCCATCCACTGCCAGATAAAGCAAATCTTTTACCGGCTCAAATAATTTTTCTACACTGGCTTTTTGTCTTCCACTGCAAATTACCATCTGGATTCCCTGTCTGGTAAGTTTTTCAATGATATCATAATATTCCGGATTCAAAGCCGAAGCGGAACCCCCATCTTCCACCAGGGTACCATCCACATCACATATTACTAATTGTACCATCTTATCCTCTCTGTCTTCTAACAACCAACATTTTCGAAAAAAAGCCCGGTTTCCACGTTTGCAACCGGGCCTTTTGCCTAATTCAACTTTATGCTATGTAAGATTAGTTGTTAATCAACTTATCCTCACCATTCCAGCTATACAATTTGCGGATTTCCTCACCAACAATTTCAGATGGGTGCTCGGAAGCAAGTTTTCTCATAGCACGGAAATGAGCCTGTCCGCCAGCCTCTGACATGTCAAGCAGGAACTCTTTTGCAAAAGAACCATCCTGGATGTCTTTCAATACTTTCTTCATTGCTTTCTTGGTATCTTCTGTGATGATTTTTGGTCCTGTTACATAGTCACCATACTCTGCGGTATTGGAAATAGAATAACGCATTCCGGCGAATCCACTTTGATAAATCAAATCAACAATCAGTTTCATCTCATGGATACATTCAAAGTATGCATTTCTCTCATCATATCCAGCCTCACAAAGAGTTTCGAAACCTGCCTGCATCAATGCACAAACACCACCGCAAAGTACTGCCTGCTCACCAAACAAGTCGGTCTCTGTCTCAGTACGGAATGTGGTCTCAAGAACACCGGCTCTTGCTCCACCAATTGCCAAAGAGTATGCCAAAGCAATATCCTGAGCTTTTCCTGTAGCATCCTGCTCAACAGCCACAAGACAAGGAACACCTTTTCCTGCCTGATACTCGCTACGTACTGTATGTCCTGGTCCCTTTGGAGCAACCATGGTAACATCTACATCTTTTGGTGGTACAATCTGTCCAAAATGAATATTAAATCCATGAGCGAACATCAGCATATTACCTGGTTCAAGGTTTGGTTCAATGGACTCTTTGTACATTTTTGCCTGCAACTCATCATTGATCAAAATCATAATGATATCTGCCTGCTTTGCAGCCTCTGCTGCCGTATATACTTTAAATCCCTGTGCTTCTGCTTTTGCCCAGGATTTAGAGCCCTCGTACAAACCAATAATTACATTACATCCACTTTCTTTTGCGTTCAACGCATGTGCATGTCCCTGGCTGCCATATCCGATAACAGCAATCGTCTTGCCGTCCAAAAGTCCAAGGTTACAGTCACTTTCATAAAAAATCTTTGCGTCTGCCATTGTTTTTTCCTCCTAAAATAATAAATTATTATATAAAGCTCCACCGGAAATCCGGCAGATGTTTTACACCAAACTATGATTGATTCATAACCATCTTTTTACGCCTGTTCCGTAAGAAATCCTCTTGTCAGGCCAGTGATACCGGTACGAACCAGTTCTTTGATTTCATATCCGTCAAGCAATTTGGTAAAGGCATTTAATTTTGCCTGATTTCCCGTCAACTCAATCATCATGGAATCTGCTGCCACATCTACAATCTTCGCACGGAAAATCTCAACAATTGCATTGATGGAAGGTCTCTCTTCTCGGGACGCAGCCACTTTTACCAAAATCAGTTCTCTACATACAGAAGCTTCCCCAGATAATTTTTCCACATCAATCACATTTTCTAATTTATGAATCTGCTTTTCAATTTGGTCTAATACAATTCCATCACCGGTCACAGCAACCGTCATGCGGGATACTTCTGCCTTTTCTGTCTCCCCCACCGTAAGGCTGTCAATATTGTAACCTCGACGGCTGAAAAGACCTACCACACGGGATAACGCTCCCGGTGTATTATCAATCAAAATGGATAATACCATCTTTTGCATAATCAAACCTCCTCATCGTGCTTATCAAACATTTATTTTACCAATTCCAAGGCCTCTTGTCAACTCTTAGGACAGATATTTATTTTTCATAAATAAAATCCGACAAGGCCTTTTTGTTCTTTTCTACATCAATGACAAGACAATCTGCCCCATTGATTTTTTCTCCGGTATAAGCACCATCCGCCGGAAGACTAAATTGTTTGATATCTGTGGTTCCCATCTTGACTACAGCAAGCACATAGGAATAAATATCTTCTTTGGACAAATCCGTTGTAACATTGGGCAGAATCACATCCACCAGTTCCATCCACTTATCTATGGACATGGATTTTACCTTCTTCAGCAATGCCTGAACAATCAATCTCTGGCGCTCTGTTCTTCCATAATCATCCCCTTTTCCGGATGCCGTCAACACCGCTGCCATATGTCCATTTTTCATTTTCCCATGGCGGATACGACAATACCCAAGTGCCTGATATCCGTTGAGTATCTGGGTTCCTTCTTTTACATTTCGATATTTCTTACGGCGAATATAATTGGTATCATTTAAGTTATAAGCTTCGCTTTCAGTAAGAGTAGCTTCCACGCCTCCCACTGCATTGATAACATCGATAAAGGCATCAAAGTTCACTTCTGCATACCCGTCCAATTTGATTCCAAAGTTGGAAGCAATGGTTTTATACAGCAATTTTATGCCGCCAAAGGAATAGGCTGCATTAAATTTATTTTTCCCATATCCCGGAATATCCACATACATATCGCGCATCAGAGAAGTTACTTTCAATTTTTTATGCTTCATATCCAGTGTGGCAATCATCATGGAATCCGATCGTCTTGCCGCATCACTGGAATCCTGCTCGTTCAGATTTTTATCCGCCCCCACCAGTAGGATATTGATGACATCCGAATCACTGACGGTTTCATATTCAGAAATATCCACTTTTTTCAAGGCATTATCACTATCCTGATTCATCAGGGAGAGAATTCCATCCGCTTTGTATTTCGCCGTGGCAGCCATACTGCCCAGAGCCATACTTAAAATAATTCCAATTACCAAAAAAACTTTTCCAACTCGTTTCTTTTTTCCCTTTTTGTTTTTCACTTTTTCAGCCATAGCTTCCTCCATATCCATCTAAATCAAAAAGAATAACGCTATATTTCTTACCATACCGCTTTTTAAAAATCCATAGCGACAAGCTTTTATCCTACGCATCATCCAGTTTTCTTCTGCCAATTTTGCAAATTCACAGGCAATTTTTTTCTTTTTCGGATCCTCTATCCAATCCCCATACAATTGATAAAATGCTTTTCCCTGGGCAAATGTAGCCTGTAAAGCCTGACGCTGCTCCTTTACATGGCGAAGTCGCTCAGTCAGATAATGAAAAAAACTGCTTGTTCCAATCATATTATCACGATGCTGCCGATAATGCAAGGTCATTTTATCCAGATAAACCACCTTTCCAAAATGGCTGCAAATCAATGCCACCCACCAGTCATGAACCCGTATTTCCTCAGGAAGTTCCGTAATATAGTCACGAACTTTGGCATTGCACATAATGGTACATCCGATACACTTATTTTCCATGAAAAGATGTGCCGTGTCAACCTTTTTTGTATCCAAATGACTGGTTTTGTGAAAGGAACCGGTATCTTTCTTTGTATCATTATCATAATTAAAGGCATCCGTATAAACCAAAATCGGTATTTCTTTGGCTTCTTCTGCCTCTTTTATGGCACGGTAGGTCTGTTCTATTTTATCCGGCATCCAGATGTCATCCTGATCACAAAACATAAAGTAGGAAGCGGTTTCTCGTTTCACCGCCTGCAGAAAATTCTTGGTATAACCTTGGTTCTCTTGGTTTTCCCATAGAGTAATCTGAGAATATTTCTCTACATACTCTCTGGCAATTTCAAGGGTTCCATCCGTGGAACCATCGTCGCAAATGTGTATTTCAAAATCCGTAAAGGTATTTGCCAATACAGAATCCAGTTGTTCACGCAAATATTTTTCTCCATTGTAGGTTGCTAATATAATCTCGATTTCTGCCATCTTTTTCCCTCTATTTTCCTTCTTTTTCCATCCAAAATCTAGGATTCATGGTTACTTTACGTATGAGCCACATTGGTAAATTTTCGTAGTTGAGTCCCATTTTGTATCCGATGAATTTAAATCCGCTTTGCAAAACCAAATCCGGAATCAAATACCATTTTCCATGATGCATCAAATAGGCTGCCGTCTTTTTCACAAGACGAATCCCCTCGGACTCCGATTTCACATTTTCAAAAATTTCCCGGTACTGCCTTTGGGAAACTGCCATATCAAAGTTTCTTGTCAGCTGCTGCCAATAAGAATATTTGTGTGCATGCACCACTTTTGCCCGGGCTGCATAAGAAATTTTATAGCCTGCCTGTACCATACTGGCCGCCATAATCATATCTTCATTAAATATGGTTTTGGTTACAAAGCCTCCCATTTTTACATAAAGTTCTCGGCGATACATAGCGCAGACATTGGAGCAAAAATAGGTTTTAATTCCCAATCGCTCCAGGTCTTCTTTTCCTTTTACCATAGAGGTCTCGGGATAATTAAATTGTCTGGTATAGGTTTCGATAATTCCCACTTTGTCATCCGGAAGTTGTCTGGCATAAGCGGCCCCTATGGTATCTTGTTCCTCAAGAGCCGACACCAAAGATGCAATTAAATATTCATCTTCCGGCACAGCATCCTGGGTCATGAAAAGCAAATAAGGCTCTTTCGACATCATGGCACCACGATTTCTTGTGCCACCATGGTCAAATTCCATTTTGTCTACAGATACCACAACAGCGCTCCCTGCTTTTTCCAGAATTTGTCTAACTCTCTCATCTTCTTTTTCTTCCCCCCCAAGCGTTTGCATAAAGAAAATATGTGCCGGTGGGATCGTTTGTTGATTCAGTTTTTCGATGAGTCTTACCAGTTTGTCATCGGGCCGGTAAACCGGAATGATTATATCAACCACGTTCTCTTCCTCTCTGTCATTTTTCCAATAAACGATTGACTAATTTTACAGCTTCTCTGGCATCTTTCGAATATCCGTCCGCACCAATTTCTTTTGCATAACTCTCTGTCACAACCGCACCACCAATGATAATCTTTGCCTTAACTCCTTGTTCTTTGGCAAGCTCCACAACTTCCTTCATGGCAGTCATGGTGGTGGTCATAAGTGCGGAAAGTCCAATGATGGAGGCATTTTCCTTCACTGCCGTGTCAATGATAAGCTGACTGTCTACATCTTTTCCAAGGTCAATGACATCATATCCATAATTTTTCAGCATCAATACCACAAGATTTTTTCCGATGTCATGGATATCTCCCTTTACCGTTGCCACCACAATGGTTTCCAGTTTTTCATCTCCACGTTCTTTGGCAAGAAATGGTTCCAGGTAGTCGATGGCCTTTTCCATGGCTTCGGCACTGGCAATTAATTGTGGCAGAAAATAAGTGCCTTTCTCAAAGAGCTCACCCACGTAATTTATGGCGGGAATCAGATAGGTATCGATAATTTCTCCCGGTTTTTCCCCTTTTTCTACCGCTTCCTGTACAAGGGATAAAGCCTGACTTCCTTTGCCCTTTACAACAGCCAGATACAAAGGATGTCCCTCTTCCTGTTGCTGAAGGTTTCTGGCAGATTGTTCCGTGGAAATGTTTGCCGAATTCACGCCATTGATATAATTTAAATCTGCATTTTCTTTATTCAGCAATAAATCCGTAGCAAGTGCAGCGTTGGTAAGCAACGTCTGACCGGGATTGGCAATGGCCATGGTAAGTCCCTGTGCGATTGCCATAGTTAAAAATGCGGTATTTATAAATTGGCGTTCCGGCAATCCAAAAGAAATATTGGATAATCCACAAATGGTAGCCACGCCCAATTCTTCCTTGCAATAGCGAATGGTCTCAAGCACCTCCAGGGCCGCCTTTTTATTGGCACCAATCGTAGCCACCAGACCATCTACCACCACGTCTTTCTCCCTCAATCCCTGTTGTTTCGCTTTTTCCATAATGATATGAATGATTTCCTTCTTTTCTTCCAGATTTTTCGGAAGTCCTTTTTCAGATAGTGGTAACAAAATAAACATGGCACCATATTTTTTTGCAATAGGAAGCAGTCGTTCCACTTTTTCCGGTTCCAGAGAAATGGAA
>JALEKC010000058.1 GCA_022769325.1 Eubacterium sp.
CCTTTATCAAAAGAAAACAACGTAACACTGACATGGTCATTTTGTGCCATTGTCTTCGAAACAACTTGTCCTTCCTGGTAAGCTACCTGTTCTTTTAACGTTACTACTTCTGCCTTATTAAAGTTTTTAATTCCTGTCATAGGATTACCTCCCGGATTTATTTTTTCTTTTTATTGTACACAATCTGGGCTGAAAAATCCACCTAAAGAACGAAATTTTCCTAATTCTTGACAATTATTTTAGAAACTACTATACTTAATTATAGAAAAATAAGAACGTTTTGAATCTATTATCTCGATACATAAATCACATAAAAATACGGAGGAAATAGAATGACAAAGAAAAAAATTGCTTTACTAATTGGGCAGGGAGATGCCTCCTATCAACGCACCCTCATTGGCGGAGTGTCAAAAGAACTTTTCGCTGCCGGATATGAACTTCATATCTTTACCAATTTTCATACAACGGATTTACACACGGATGTGGAACCCTCCAATATCCTTGGAGAGACAAAGATTTTCGACATTGTTCCCTGGAATGATTTTATGGGAATATTGATTGTTCCCTCTACCCTGCAGTACAGCGGTGGTCTTCGCGACTCATTGCAAGAACAGATTGCCAAAGAATACAACGGGCCTGTGATTTCCCTGGATTATGAAAGCAAATTTTTTGATGCTGTTATGCTTGATGATGCCATTGCCATGCAGCAGATGGTAGAACACCTTTCGAGAGTTCACGGCTATACGGATATCGCTTTTTTGTCAGGTCCTCTGTGGCATGCTCATGCCGTTCGCCGATTGGAAGGATATAAAAACGGATTGTCAGCCTGTGACATCCCCTATGATGAAACCAAGGTTTACGAAGGAAATTTCTGGTACGGAGGCGGCCAGCGTGTGGCATTGGAAATGATACGTAAAGGTCAATTACCGGAAGTTCTTATGTGCGCCAATCAGGCTATGGCCATTGGTGCTTATCGTATTTTTATGGAAAATGGAATCCGCATTCCGGAAGACATAGCCATCACGGGATTTGATGCCTTGGATGATGGAGTGGCCGAAAATTATCGAATCACCTCCATGATTCGTGATGGCGAAGCCACAGGACGTCGTGCGGCTCAGGCTCTCATGGGGAAAATCGAGAATCGACCACCACGGGAAATCAAAGAACGACGTTCTTCCTTTTTGATTTGGGACAGTTGCGGCTGCCCTGAAAACAATTTTACCAAATTGCCGGGCTATACTCAGGATATGATGCGACCGGTAAATGCCGGACGATACGAAAACTTTTTTTCCAATTACAATTATATGTTGGAGGATTTGCTTCATTGTGAAAATCTGGAGGATTTGCCGGGAATCATCCACAGTACCTTTCGATATCTGGATGGTTTTTCCATCTTTTCCCTGTGCCTTGACAAAAAATGGCTGACAAAAAAAGACGGAGATGAAACTCTGTCCTCTGTATATTGCTTCATGGAACGCTTTCCTGGATTGGATGCCCAAATATTTAAAAAGGGAGATAAGAATTTTCTTTCCTCCCCTTTTGACATCGTAATTCCGGAGGATATCACGATTCCGGAAGTCCCGGCCAATATCAGTGATTTTTCCTATATTCCAGGGATTCCTTCCAAGCAAACCACATCCCGGGCCCCCAAAGAAACCATTCTCTATTATTATGTTCCTTTGCATTTTCACGGAACTTCCTTTGGATACGCTCTGATTGGTTATCCCGACACCAACATGCTGCCGGATTGCTGCAGTGCATGGATTCGGAACATCTGCAATACTCTGGAAACCCTGAGAATGAAATACGCTTTGAAAAACCAAAAGGAGGAGTCGTAAATGCAACCCATTTATCCATATCCCAAAGCCTTTCGACGTGGAAACATCTATCGGATGCGACGCGCTTTAGAAAAAAAGGAAATCCGTATCGTCTTTTTGGGCGGCACAAATTTGTATGCCAATATTGATTATGAAGCTCTTTGGAAAAAAATGAAAGAGGAATTAGAAGAAAGTGATTTTTCCTACTCGTTTGAAGAGGATGAAATCCCCGACCTGGAAATGGATGACGAAAGAGGAATTCCGGTCCGCGCCTATGAAGAAATGACTGATAAATTTACCCATTCCTTTGAAGAAAAAATCGGAGGTCTGTTGACACAAAAACCGAAATTTGAACTCCTTAATTTGGAATATGCCGGAATGTCCAGCGTGGGAGGTATGTTTTATCTGGAAGAAATACTGGATTGGAAACCAGACATTGTCTTTTTGGATTTTTCCATGGAAGACCCCGGCGAAAAATTACACGAAGAAACCTCGGAAGCACTGATTCGGGCGCTTTTACAAGAAGATATCGCCGTTTCCCTCATTTTGTCCTGCTCAAAAAACGGACTGGGCTACGCAGGTCACCAAAAATATCTCTCTTTGTATTATAAACTTCCGGTTTTAGACCTAAGTCGTGCATTGCAGGAGGATATACAGGCAGAACATTATACTGAAAATGAACTTTTTAATGAGGATCGTACTTTTACAACAAAAGGGCATAAAGTATTGGGAGAATATTTTACCCGATTTATCGACATGATCGTCCATGTCATCCCGGACGAATCCTATGAAATGCCACAAAATCCTTGTTTTTTGGGAAGTTTACAATATTTTCAGAAGCACAAAATCGTCATTCCTCCTCGCATCCGAGAGGGAAGTATCCTATTTGATAAAAAAATAACCTACAATATGTTTTTCTTACAATATCAATTGGACCCAGAGCAAAACAATGCTTCCCTGGAAATCTATATTGACAAAAAACTGGTTCGGGAACTGGGAGTGCATTCCGTACTTACCTCCCAAAAAAATATTGAGATTTTTATCGATGGACACTCAAAACCAGAAAAACACCATATCCAGATTCGCACAAGCAAGATTCAGGGTCGCGTAAACTGGACCTATTCCAGATTACATCTGCAATTAGGGCTGGGGTCTCAAGAGCCATTCTCCACTCCGGATCAGGCTTGATAACACAAGCATAAATTCTCTGGATGCCGCGGAAAAATATCGCATCGGATTGTAAGCAACCACGATTCGATTGGTGGCAATGCCAAATTTTCCTTCCGGATCGGCAATTTTATAATAGCAGGGATGAGTGGAATAAGGGTTGAACCAGATTTGTGTATCCGGTATCAGACCGGCACCATACCCGGCAACAATCCAATGGAACATAATTTCCAGATTATGGGCAATTTGCTGAACATTTGGTTCAAAGGCTTCTGCCTCAGACACCCGTTTCAACATATCTGCCGCATTTTCCAAATCGTCCAATGCCAAAAATGGAATATCCCCACATTCGCTGATATGCAGCCCCTCTGTGCGATATAGATGAGAGGTCTTTTGACATATGTCTTCCCGGCTCAGACACTGCTTTTCTCTGCCTTTGTTAAAGGGGTGGTTGGCGGGAATGGCAAGATAATAGGTCTCTGCCGCAATTTCTTCCGTTCGAAATTCATCCGTGGGAAACAAATCCGCCTCGATACAAAAGTCAACTTCTCCCTGCCGCAATTGTTGCTGAAGGTTGTGAAGGGAATCAAATACCGTCTCTATCTTGACCCCGGGATAAGCATTTTTAAATCGAAATAAGGACTTAGGCAGCATACAGGTTGCCCGAAAAGGCGTGGTACCCATGGTAATGGTACCGGTATGCAATTGCTTAATATCAGTCAAAATCATATTAACTTCTCGTTCTGCGCTCTGCATTTTTTTGGCAGCCTGGTAAATCGCAGTACCTGCTTCTGTCAAACGCATTAATTTGGTAGTTCGGTCCAATATTGTGACACCATATTGCTGTTCCAGCCGTTTGATATTCTGGCTAATGGCCGGCTGGGAAATATACAATTTATCTGCTGCTTTTGAAAAAGTCCCCTCCTCCACAAGAGCAATGATACACTCCGCCTGCTGGTCTGTCATAGGTATTCCTCCACTTCCTACTTCATTCACGTATTTTTTTTAGTTTACACTAAGATTTTCTTTTTGTCAATTTTCCCCTCTTCTGCGCGGACAAAGCATTCCCCCCAGCATTCCTGCCATGACACAGACCAGAAGTGTTGTCAAAATCGTGGGAAACATACCAAATAAACTGCGATTCCATATAGCGCTGATGCCATAAATAAAGAGAAAATACAAAAAACCAAAGAATCCTCCCATCAGATAATGTCTGCTCTTGTTTTGTGCCGCGAAAATCATTCCCCCCACAAAAGCCGCAATGGCATAAATCAAAAGAAGAATCCCTCCCATATGTTCCACCGAAGCCTTGGTCTGACATAAAATAAAGGCTACCAAAACCAGTAGTATCCCCGTCAACGCGTAGGCCGTAAAAAAGCCCTTCCATCGTCTCATGCTGCAATCTGCCTTTTTTTATATAGTTACTATCATTTATATGTTCTTTCTATTTTACATATGACCGAAAATGTGGTACAATAGATGTCAATAAATAAGATTTAGAATAGAAGGTATGAGTATGAGATATATTGATTTACATGTCCATTCCAATTGTTCAGATGGTACATTTTCTCCCGAAGAACTGGTGGTTCTCGGCATCAAACAAGAATTGGTTGCGTTTTCTCTCACAGACCATGATACCATCTGCGGGGTGGAACCGGCCATGAAAAAAGCAGAAGAATTTGATCATAAAATTCAAGTGATTCCGGGAGTGGAATTATCCTGTAAATATATGGTGACTCCATCCCAATCCGTAGAAATCCATATGCTGGGCTATCAATACGATATCCACAACAAGAAATTAATCGATACTTTGGAGAACATTTCCAAAGAACGGGATGCCAGAAATCAAAAGATGTGTAAAAATCTTCAGGACGCGGGCTACCCGATTTCCTACGAAGCTCTGTGTGAGCGTTTTGGCGATACCATTCTCACCCGGGCCCATTTTGCAAGGCTTCTGTTGGAAAATGGCGGCGTTCCTTCCATGGATTATGCCTTTCACACCTGTCTGTCCTCGGATAGTCCCTACTTTGTCAATCGAGAATATCTCACTCCCAAAAGCGCCATTGATCTCATCCAAGAATCCGGAGGTATCCCGGTTTTAGCTCACCCCCTTTTATACAAATTGTCCGTAAGCCAGATTCGTCATATGCTGGACCAATTGACTTCCTATGGTTTGTGTGGCATAGAAGCCCTTTATTCCAGAAACCGGGGTACGGACGAAGCATTTGTCCGCAAACTAGCAGACGAATACACCCTCTTTATCACCGGAGGTTCCGACTTCCACGGTTCCAACAAACCGGATATTGAACTTGGACGAGGCACCGGGGATTTGCGTGTTCCGGTTATGCTTTTGGAGAATTTACGATAACTTCGTTTTTCAGCAGCGATAACATCTTTGTCGCTGCTTCTGTTATATTTTTGGAAGCAATGATAGCGGAAATAACCGCCGTCCCTTGGATTCCCGTTCCCGCCAGTTTTGTGACATTGGAAAGATTGATGCCGCCGATGGCAACAACCGGTATCTTCACCGCCTGACAAATCCGGCTCAGGGTATCAATTTCCACATGATGGGTTCCGGCTTTGGTGGATGTACCAAAGATGTCGCCGACACCTAAGTAGTCCGCCCCCTCTTTTTGTGCTTCCACAGCTAATTCTTTGTTGTATGCTGACACACCGATGATTTTATCCGGTCCCAGAAGTTCCCTTGCGGTATGGGCCGGAATGTCACTTTGTCCCAGATGGACTCCATCCGCATCCACCGCCATGGCAATATCGATGCGGTCATTGATAATCAAAGGTATCTCATAGGCATCGGTAATCTGCTTTACCTCTCTTGCCACTTGTAAAAATTCTCTGCCACTGCAATCCTTTTCCCGCAACTGAACAACGGTAACGCCTCCCTGTATGGCAAGTTCCACCGATTTTTCCAAGGTGTCCTCAGACATCAGTTCACGGTCTGTGCATAAATATAATGTATAATCGACTCGGGGTTTCACTCTTTTTCTCCTTCCTGTTTTTCACCATCTTGTTCTTTTACCTGATGTTTTAATTTTAAAATGCGATCGATAAAATGTCGTATCACAGATTGTCTGGTAATAATGCCTACAAAAAAATTACGGTCATCGATTACCGGAACAAAGTTCTGGTTCAATACCAGTTCCAATAACTGCTCCATGGTTTCTGAAACATGAACCGGCTGATTCCAGTCCTTCCGAAGGATATCTCGCACAAGGACTTCATCCTTTACCTTCTCCGGCGTAGCCGCATCCTGAAGATACCAGAGAAAATCTCCTTCCGTTACAGTCCCTACGTATTTGCCCTCCTTGGAAATCACCGGTGCTGCTGTAAAACCGCTGGTCCGAAGCTTTCCTAAAGCTTCCCGCAGGGTATCCTCTTCTAAAATGTAATCCACTGTATTTTTGGGTTTCAATAAAAATAACAGATTCATATGTTCCCTCCATTCTTATCCTGATTTTTCGAATCCTGGTTATCGACTTTTTTTGACTTTGCCAGAACTTCTTCCACTTCCTGTGCATAATCGGGTTTCATCCCCTGTATGCGCTCTAGTTCACCGATAAAATCCTGCATGATTCCTGTATTGTAATCAATCTGGCTTCTCAATTTTTGTCTTCGCTGGTTCAATCCGTGTCGAACTTCAACCATCTCTTTGGGATTGATGATGGCCTCAACCTGCGAACACCAGATTTCAGCATTTCTTACCCCGATTTTTTTCAATTCTGCCACCAAAATCTCCTTCTTTTCGTTGAGAATATACACACTTTCACGCTTTCGCGCCCATTCTCTCTTGGCACGCCGGTACTGGTCATAAACAAATTCCAATTCCGTGGCATTGCGAACCTTGTATTTCATGCACATATAATCAATGGTTCGGGTATTATTGACATATTTTATCTTGACACGGTTCAAAAGAGCAATCGCACGATTGCACTTTCTCTCCGTAAGCACCATATCAGTGCGGTTTTTCCGGGCTTCCCAGACAATAATCAGAAGAACCACAAAGGCAAAGGCCGCCGTGGCAATCACCGGCACCACCACATCCACCTGAAATACCAATCGTATGGTCAGCATCAACAATCCAAATACCAAAAGGATTCCACTCAATATCTTAGATACGATACGCAGTGTGCTTTGCTTTTGAACAATTTCCCTTTTGTCGGATTTCAGCAACTGTTTTTCGCTTTCCAATTGCCGCAAGTCATGTTTAATCTTGATTTGATATTCTTCAAATTCCTTTAGTTTCTTCACATCCTGTGCGGCTGAATCTTCGAAATTATCCATCGCCTGACGCTGTGCATCATTGAACTTATATCTTCTTTTTTTGAGAAATTCTCTCTCCTTTAACAATTGATCGATGGCTGTGGCTGTCTCCATGAGAATTCCTTTATCTTCTTCCATGGCTTGGTCCATCAATTGAATATCCTTTAACTGGGACGTCACTTCTCCATACTCATCCTTAATCAAATCGGTCTGATGCCTCGCTTCCTGAATCCCTTCATAGAGGCGCTGTATATATAAAATTCGTTGCTTTCTATCTGTTAAATCTACATTTTCCTTTTCACTTTTTGTCTCTTCTTCCAAGGAATTCTGTATCTCTTCCACCTTATCTTCTTGTAAATACTCCGGTTCTTTCGATTCTATTTTCTTTCTGCGAAATCTTCCGAAAATCATATTGTCAGGTCCTCCTTATTCTTCCCAGGGTTCTTCCAGAGAATCTCTTATCTCCTGTTTCCATTGTTCCAGACAACCATCCATAGAAGTTTTCTCCGTATCCGCCCCTTCCTTGCTTGCCTGCTCCCATGTCTCCCGCAACGACTGCATCTCTTCTGGAGTTTTTCCTTCTGCGATGCATTCTTTTTCAAACACTTCTTTCTCTCCACTAGATAAAAGGACATAGAAGTATTGATTCAGAGTTTCCTGCCGATGATTTCTTGCATAAGCTTCTTTCAATCCTTTGGCTGCCTGACGAAACGAAGAAACATGATACATAGCAATGGCTTCGTTGTGCAATACATCTCCATATTCCCGGGTGGTAAGCTCTTTTGCCAAGGGACCATGCAAAAGCTTTTTATATTCTTGAAGACTTTTCCCATATTTCCCCGCTTTTAAATAATTATCTGCTTTGATTCTGGCTTTTTGTGCCGGCGGGAGATTGGAAATCACTTCCAGTATCTCCACCAATGAAAATATCTCATCCTTATTATAATAATCACATGCACAAAGAAGAGTCACCACCAAATCTTTGATATTGTGATGCTTTCGAATCAATTTTTCCATCTTCAAAGCCAACGTACGAAGATGAACTTGTTGTTTGAGCCAATAAACCAGTTTTTCGTCAAAAAATTCTTCCGTCACTGTGTAGATGTTATGAAACATATAATAACACAATTCTTCCAACGAATACACAGGAACTTCTGAAATCGGAATGATATAAGGCTCTTTTGCCAAATCTCCCTGACACAATATAATCATATTGACACCTGCCTTTAAATCATGATTATTTCTTCCCATATCCGATGGGAAGATGGATAAAATTCGCCAAAACCTTTGTCACGAATGGTAAAAATGCATTTATTTACCCCGGCAAAGCGTATTTGGATGCCGATGCGGGCCTTTCGGTCCAGCCGTCCCTGAATTCCATCCATGGAAAGAATATGAGTATGTACGCCTTTGTCCCGCATATTATATACCTTAATCTGCAATTCTTCTTCCCCATCGGGAATGACATCCAGTTCATAATCCACTTGATACCAAGGGGTTCCCGCCTTGGCAAGAATGACTTCCTGTACCTTGGCATTGGTATATGCTTCCATGGTAATATTTACAGAGATGGTATCATCATCCCAGTAAATAAAGGGGTCCATTTTTCGCTCTCCCCCATTTTCCCGAGCCATAAAGCAAGCACCATAAACATACAGATTTTCGCCGCGAAATACGTGCCGCCCCACACAAAGTCGTTTTACAATATCATCGGCAAAACCATCTTCAAATCCCCCTCCGGTCATATAAACCGTGGTGATAATCTGCCCATGTAAAGCTCCCTGAACCATCGCTTCCACCACGGAAGCCTTCGTTTTTTCTCCGGCGATATCCCCTTCTTCGGAAACCGATTCCTCCAACATCTTTGCATACTCCGGATAGGCTCTTTCTTCCACCGTCACAAAAGGGGGACGCTCATATCTGTCCACACGCATTTGATAATATTTTATTTCCTGATTTTCATAATCAAATAACCCCACCTGATTGACCCACAAATCTTTTTTTTGATTCATGACATAATAAACAAAACTCTGTCTGCGGTCCACCACCATGGCACGGTCTTTTCCTATCCCAAGTTTTTCCAAAGCCTGATAAATGGTATTGATAAACCGAAAATCCCTATATGGCGTAGTTACCACCAGACGTCGAATGGTCCCCTCCGGGAAATCCCGTCTGGTAAAAGACAAGATTTTCTGCAAAAAAGCAGCCAGAACATTTACCGGATCCGACTCTACACCCGCCGCGATAATCGGCTCCTGCTCAAGTATTTTCACCAAAAAGCCACCAATGGTTTCCCGTGTTCCCGGAATCACAACCTCCGTTGGAATCTGAATCTGTCCGGTTTTGTCTTGGGGATTTGAAATCATCTTCGGCTCTTCATCCTGGGGTGCCATCACCGCCAGCTGGGAAAAAGAATCTCGCAAATCCAATCCCATATATAAATCACGATGACTCATAACCTACTTCTTCTCTCCTTCCCATTCCAAAGGCTGAAGCAATTTTTGTGCTCCACGCTTTCTCTCCTGATACTCTTTCATTAATTGTGCCACCCGTTCCTCATCCTCTTGCTCCAGAGAAAGCATCTCCTGTAACATGGTATAAAAAGCCGGTTCCTTTTGAGAACAATCCCGGGTTCCGGAAAGGACACCTTCCTTTCCCTGCGGATTCTTCTGCTCATCCAGAATCCGATACGTATATTTTTCATGATAAAACATAATTGTGACAAAAGAATATACATCCGGTAAAATTTGATGCATCGGCACCAGTTTTTCCTCGCCGATTTCCACAAAAATCTTACCATTCCCTCTGCCAATCCAATTGAGGATAGTGGCATTTTCAATTTCAAACGGTACTTTTATCTTTCCACAGAAATCTTTCATAAAAGCAAAATATTTTCCCTGGGCTACACATTCTTCCAATTGAAACTCTGCCCACTCTCTCTCATTTTCTCCCAAGGTATCTCTAGTGGAAAAATATTTGAGCAAGGCAAGAACCATAACCGAATTCCGGGTTGCCAAACACTCTTTGGCAACCATGTTTTTCCATTCCGTCGTCCATTCCATCCGCTCCGTAAGATACTCATAGGATACTTCAGACAAAAAGGCCTTTACCAACGTGCGATTGGCGCCATATTCATAATACTCCTCAAAAGGTTCTAAAAACTGCGTGAGATCCGCACCGGAAAAAAGAGCCTGCCCCAGCAGTCGTTCCAGAGCACCATCACTGACTTCCAGTCCCAGTTTTCCTGCCACATTGTAGAATTCCAACAATTTCATGGTATCGCCCATATAGTAATCCAAAAGGTAGCCAATGGTATCTTTATTCTTTTCCCCTTTTTCATAAAGGAAATTGCATAATCTCATATAATATGGATCGAATTTCTGCTCTTTTTCCCCTAAAACCCATGTAATTAAAAGAAGAATTAACTTCGGTGTGCTCTCCGTCAATTCGTACTTCCGGAACACACCGAGAGCATCTTCATTCATCTGGTATTGAATCATGGTTTGCAAAATTCCTACCTGACGCTCTCTGCTGATATAATGAAAATCAATATCCCGAATCACTTCTTCCAACAAAGCATCTTCTCCAATTGATTTGTAATAATCATACAAAGCCAGCAATCCTTTATGTTCATACTCCACTCCCAGTATCCGGCTCCGAATCAGCTCGTGAATCAAAATAGCTTCTTTGGTGCCAATCTGGGTATCACGGGACAAAATTCCAGAAAATAAATGTAGTTTTAACATGGTAGAATCCGCCCCATAATCATAGCACATCTCCGCCAGAGAATCCAGGTGACACAATTTCTCCATCTTATATTCAATGGTTTGGCAACGATAATATCCATTTTCGTCTACAAAATAAATCTGATAATTTGGTGTTGCCAGGGAGACAATGGCCTCCTTTCCATGCATGCGATAACTTTGTTCACCACCGCCCTCGTCATGGACCACCACAACACGAGAAATGGATTCATGGGAGAGGCATGTAATCCGACAGGAAAATATGATTTCCGGCAATATCTGATACAACTTCCCGATTTCCGGCTCCTTTGGCAGAAAATAATCATACAGCCAACCCAAAGATGCATCTATTTTTCCTTTTTGGGCCTGTTCAAATACGTATTTTTTAATAGTTGCTTCATAAGCTGCATAGTCTTCCGGATGTTTTTCTTTATTCTGAACAATCTGCCGGAAGAATAACGTCTTTACGGAATCCCGCAAATGGTTTTCATATTGAAAATAAGAATAAACCGCAGGATTTAAGTTGTCAAACTCTTCCGGTGGAAGAGAATACATATAATATTCGTACAATTCTGTCAGTCGCAGATGTTTCTTAACCCCCAATTCATACCAATTTAAATATTGTGGCCCTTGTTTTTCACCACGAATCAGCAGGGCGCAGATGCTGTGAAGAGTGTCAAGGGTATGAAATTTGTTATAGCATCCCATCAAAAGAGCCAATACAGCAGGAGAATCTTTCTTTTTCTTCGTAGCCAAAAAAGATATGGCAAGAACTTCATTTTCTGTCAGCAAATCATATTTCAGAGCGAAACGACAGACTCCCACTATCTGAGAATCCAGCCCCACGAGAAGATCCGGTTCCTGCAGCAAAATCATGGCCTGATACAGATACAGATAGGGACTGTAGCATCCCTCTTTCCAAAGCTGGTTCAATGCTTCCCAAAGTCCCATCATGTTTTCCTGATAATACCCCATCCGCTCCAGCATTACCGTACAGAAGATATGCTGATATCCATTGGCTTGATAATGACAGACCTGGGCATAGAACTCATCCTTGTCTAACTCATTTTTATTAATTTTACATTTAATATACTGAGATGTGAGATATCTAAGCACCTCCGCAAGAGTTGCCCCTTCCTCCGGTGCCGCCATTCCCTCAACCATCCCGAGATACTTCTGCATCTCTTCCTCATCTTTTTTTACAAAGCCAAGATAGCCTTCCAAAATGCAGTCCATGTGGAAATAGTCACCTACTGCCTGTAGCCACTGTTCTTTCCGACTGCTGTTCATAATATATTGAATATGGGAGATGATGAGATTCCTCCACTTCATCTTTTGATTTTTCCGATTCCTCTTCTCAATCTTTTCTTCTTCCGAAAGATTTTCCCGAACCGCCTCTTTGTCCTTTTTCTGCATCTGCATGGACTCTGTTTCTGTGGAAAGTGAGTCTGCTGTCAGCCGGCCATGGGAAATCAAAAATTCAATCAAGGCCTGTTTCTTAGAATTTTTATTTGTTAAATGTTGATATAACCTCTTGTCACTCATATTTTCCAAATATAAATCGCGGAATTTTTCATGATAAAAAATGGATACCGCCTCTTCCAGATTTTCTCTGGCATATTCCAGAAAACTATCCAGGCCGACAATCTTATTTCCTTGGGAATCCTTTAAGTAAGATTTTACCACCTGTACTTCATAAGGAATCCTGCATTCCCCACAATCTGTTACAAGAACCAGTTCTCCCTTGATATTTTCTCCGGCTTTCCGATTTCCGGCTTTTACCTTTACCTGAAGCACATTCTTTTTTCCATCAAAAACCGGGAAAAAATCAAAGTGAATATCTTCACTGGCACCAAAGCCTTTTACCTTGGTATCCTCATCATTGGAAATCGTCAATTCCACAGAAGCCTCTGCTCCCTCTTCCACCTGCATGATTAAATTTTCATTTGACAAGCGAAGTTTCGGTGATTCGTATCGAAATTCCCCACGTGCCAACGACAAAATCTTTTCCTTCATACCTATCCTCATCTCTTCCTTATGCAGAATTATACTGTACGCTCAATCCGTTTAATCAGGGCACTCAACAATCGTCTTTCCATTTCCTGACATCCCGTCAAATAATAGGATGGAATCTGTTTTAAGGTTTTCATGGTATATTGAAGGGCTGCCCCACGGTCCGACTGCTCAAAAAATAGCCAGTACGCAAATACCCTTTTCTCATTTACCTGCTCATTTCCCTCCAACATATTACAAAATGTCTTACCATAAAATTGGGCTTTCCCTTCATTTTTCCGAATAATCACATGATAAAATACCAATTCCGCCAGAATCGGTAAATCGGCCTTTCCCCATTTATCCGGTACATAATTTTCCAACTCATCAATCACTTTTCCCACTCCGGCATAATCTCCCTGGTCCAAATGATGATAATATTTCAACAAAAGATATTTTTTATAAATAGAAACATCTGTCAAATGACCGGTAAAGGGAATCTCCTTCACCTCAATCTGTCCTGGTGTAACGCCCTTTTTTATCTCCCCATAAATTCTTTGATATTCTTCCCGCAACACACCCCCGGGGTTGTCCCCCATTTTCTTGCGCTGAATATAGATAAGATGGACAACGATAAAACAAGTATAACCAATCATAACAATAGCCATAGGGAAGGTAAAGGCATTGAAGGGCATCCTTTTTGCTGCAAACAATTGCAGACAAACCGTCTCTGTCACAAACAAAGCCACTGCCATAGAAAAGGCACCATAGATCACTCCCCGTACTTTGGTAGACTTTCCATCTATCATCTGACAACGTATGTACGGCTTCGGATCACATAATCCAAAGGAAAAGTGTTTTCCTGATTTTGCCAGGCGAATCATAAAAAAGATAAATTCATCAAATTGAAACCGGAGAACGAATCCTCCTATAAGATTTCCCAGCGCTGCCGCCAATCCGATTCCCACATATCCCGTCAGCAAACCACCCATAATCATAAAGAATTGTGCCACGATACTCATTTCATATTCCCGCCTTTCTCATCTCATGTTCCCACATATTCTCTTACTTAATATTGTATATAAATCCACCCTTTTTGTAAATAGAAAATTATCGGATGTTTGTGTCCGGAAATTGGTTCCAATCTTTTCAAATTTTTCTTCATGAATTGCTGAATACCGAATAGATCTAGAACGATTTTCGGACACAAACATCTTTCTAATCATAAGTTACATTTATTCTAGATAAAAATCGTGCACACCCCTGCTGCCACTAATATGAGACCTGCCACATAATCCAGGAATTTCTGATAGGAAATCCGCTGAGACAGCATCAAAAATCCTATGGTAAAAGCGGCTACCAGTGGGGGGAAGGCATAAGCACAGGACCCATAGGGCATCAATCCAATGCCTACGCAAAAAGAATCCAGAGACAGCAACATGCCCATCCATATCGCTTCCCACATTTCTATTTTCTTAGAAAAATCCCGGTCATAATTGGGTTGTTTTCTTTCTGTTTTTATCTGCCATAATGCTTTTATCCCCATTAGAATAAGGAGAATCCCTCCCAACCTTTGGATGGCAACCATGGGGACGACTTCTCTCAATAAATTGGAGAAAACCAAAGCAATCCCTGCTGTCACTCCTGAGACAAGAGAAATCATCCATTTGGCAAGGGTCGGAATCTGAATATTTTGTACTTTATATGCCATTCCCACGGCCCAGGAATCTATCGTTGCCGACAACGCTAGCAAAAAAATCCACAACATTTCCCATTATCCTCCATATTTTGACGTTATTTTATCCTATGTCAAAATGAGAGAAAGGGTGTTATATCTGTTTTTCCATGCATAGACTAAATTGTACCATTGCCAAAGGAGGGCATTATGAATCAAATATTCTGGGAACAATGTTCCCCCCAAAAAGTACTGGATCATTTTCAGACTTCCCAGACACAGGGATTATCTGGGAAAGAAGCCCAAAAGCGACTTCACTCCTATGGGCCCAATGCATTAACACATCCCAAAAAAGAAAGTGTTTTACAATCTTTCTTTAATCAAATGAAAGATTTTATGATTTTAACCTTACTTGTGGCTGCCGTGGTTTCCTTTCTGGTCTCTTATTTTCAAAATCAAATTGATTTTGTGGAGCCCGCTATTATTCTTGCCATCGTTGTATTAAATGCGATATTGGGGGTACTGCAGGAAGCCCGGGCAAGGCGCTCCTTAGAATCGCTCAAGCAATTATCTGCTCCTTTGGCATTTTGTCTGCGGGATGGAAATGTAAGCAGTATCGAAGCTGCCAAACTTGTCCCCGGAGATATCATTTTGCTGGAAACCGGGCACTTGATCCCTGCGGATGCAAGGCTTCTGACAAGCCTTTCTCTTTCCGTAGAAGAGTCCATGCTGACCGGGGAAACTCATCCGGTGGAAAAAGGCACCGCTCCTCTGCCGTCTCATATCACTTCCCTGGCAGACAAAACCAATATGGTCTTTTCCGGCACCATGGTGGTGGGAGGCAGTGGAACCGCCGTTGTGACGGCAACGGGGATGAATACTGAACTGGGACAAATCGCAGATTTGATTTCCTCCGAGACACCACCGGACACCCCTTTGCAAAAAAAGCTGAATCACACGGGAAAGCTCTTAGGTTTTCTGGCCCTTGCCATCTGCATTCTTATTTTCTTTCTGGGAATTATAAAAAAACAGCCTCTTCTGGAAATGTTTATGACCTCCGTAAGCCTGGGTGTGGCTGCTATCCCGGAAAGTCTGCCCGCCCTTGTGACAATCATGCTTTCCCTGGGAGTTGAGCGCATGGCAGGTAAACAAGCGATTATCCGCAGACTTCCGGCTGTGGAAACCTTGGGAAGTGCCACGGTCATCTGCTCGGATAAGACAGGTACGCTTACGGAAAATAAAATGACCTTGACAGCTAAGCATTCTCTCGTAGATAGCCCAAAACTGCTTTCCTTTTTTGCCCTTTCCAGTCGTGGACACAGCCCCATGGAGACAGCCATCCAACAATACGTGCTGGCCCAATCTCTGCCTCTGGAGCAGTGGGAAAAGTCCTACCCTTTTGTGGACGAAATTCCCTTTGATTCCAAACGCAAGCGCATGACAACGATGCATTCTTCGCCCGAAGGCCTTCGCTGTATCACGAAAGGGGCCCCGGAAATCATCCTGTCCCGATGTACCGAAATTTTGACAAAAGAGGGCATCAAACCTCTGAGCAGCCTGCGAAAAAAACACTTAATGGATATTTTACAAGTATATGCCAAAGATGCCCTTCGGGTTCTTGCCGTGGCTTACCGGGATTTTCCCTCCAAGACAAAATCCACCTGGAAGGATTCCTGCGACCGGGATATGATTTTTGTGGGCTTTGCTGCTTTTATGGATCCACCGCGAAAAGAAGCTGCTTTTGCAGTATCCCGCTGCAAGCGCGCCGGCATACGCCCTATTATGATTACCGGAGATCACAAACTAACCGCCTGTGCCATCGGTCGAAATCTTGGGATTTGCCAGAACGAAAATGAGGTTCTCACGGGTCCCGAAATTGAAAAAATGTCCGATTCGGAGCTTTCCCGTGTCATTTACCAATATACCATATATGCCCGGGTTTCTCCCACTCACAAGGTCCGTCTTGTAAAAGCTTTTCAGTCTCAGGGAGAAGTGGTTGCCATGACGGGGGATGGTGTCAATGATGCTCCAGCACTGCAAAAAGCAGATATTGGCTGTGCCATGGGCAAATCCGGAACAGACGTTGCCAAAAATGCGGCAGACATGGTATTGATGGATGACAATTTTGCCACTATCGTGGATGCAGTAGAGGAAGGTCGTGGAATCTTTCAAAATATCAAAAAGGCGGTTCATTTTCTTCTCTCCTGCAATATCGGAGAGATTATGACCATCTTTGCAGCCATTTTGCTGGGGCATTCTTCCCCTCTGCTTCCGGTGCAACTCCTTTTTATTAATTTGGTTACGGATTCCTTTCCTGCCATTTGTCTGGGACTGGAGGCTCCAGAAAAAGATATTATGAATCAACCTCCCCGTTCCAATAAAAAGAGCCTGTTTGACGGTGGCAATATGTTTCGCATCTTTGTAGAGGGATTGCTCATCGGCTCACTGGCACTTTTTGCCTACCTTTTTGGGGTTCGGACGGGAAATAGGGACACCGGCAGCACCATGTGCTTTGCCGTCTTATCCCTATCTCAACTGGTTCACTCTTTCAACATGCGAAGCGATAGCAAATCCCTCTTTCAGATGGGGATTTGGGGCAATGGCAAATTGGCTGCCAGCACCTTTTTCTGCATGGCATTACAATGCCTGGTCATTTCTTTTGCTCCCCTGCAATTTATCTTTCACACTGTGTCCCTTAACGCCTTTCAATGGCTGATGGTAGCGATTTTGTCTCTCCTTCCCATTCCTTTGGTGGAGTTGGAAAAACGTCATTCTTCCTAAAAGAAACCCCTATTGGCAGATTCTATCTCTGTCCAATAGGGGTTAAATCGTCTTTTATTTTTCAATCTCTTTAGGCTTTCAACAATTCCTCGATGGTTTCCACCACTTTGGCGGAAGCATTTCCATCATCCCAGCAATTGTATTTTTTCCGGAAGTTTTCATATCGCTCGTCATATTCAGACGCATCATAATTTCGGATGTCATGAATCAATTCCTCCGTATTGGTGGAAATCGGTCCCGGCATCTCCCCGCGATAATCAAAATAAAACCCTCGCAAATCATTTTTGTATTTATCTAAGTCATAAGCATAGAAAAACATCGGTCGGTGTAAAATGCTATAATCAAACATAACGGATGAATAATCCGTAATCAGCATATCCGATACTAGAAATAATTCTGCGATATCATTGCTTTGGTCAAAATGATAAATAAATCCATTGTGCTGGAACCAGTCTATATAGTCCATAATCAAATAATGATATTTTACAATTAAGATGTACTCATCCTGTAATTCTTCCTTTAATTTTTGGAAAGAAAGTTTAGGGCTGAATTTATAACTGGAATTTTCGTTAAATTCATCATCTCGAAAAGTTGGTGCATACAGCAATATCTTTTTATCCAAAGGCAGTCCCAGACGGCGTTTGAGAAGCAAAATATCCTCCGGATTATTTTTCCGGAACAAAATATCATTTCTCGGATAGCCGATTTCCAACATACATTTGTTGTAATCAAAGGCACGTCGAAAGGTAACAGTGGAAAATGGATTTTGAGAAATCAAATAATCCCAACTCTGAACATTTTTCACAAAGCCCTTTTGATAGGACTCGATATCCGTTTCATTTACCATGAACACATCTTCCATATCAAGCACCAGTTTTTTAAGGGGTGTTCCATGCCAGGTCTGGATATAATAGCATCCCTTCCGTTTAATCAGCCATTCCGGCTGACGGCAGTCAAATACCCAAACTTTTGCCGTAGCCATATAGTACAGATAGCGAAATCTTCCATAGCGGAACTGATATCCGTCTCCGGGAATGGGATAGGGTTCATTTTCGTAAAACCATGTGCATTCCCATTTTTCCTGATACCCATTTTCTACCATATATTCAAAAATATGTCGAGGATTCCCGGAATAGCTTTTTCCCAGACTGGAATCAAAAACGATTCTCTTTTTATTGACCGGTATCACCACGCACATAATACGGTACAGGATAATTACCAGCTTTTTTACAATGTATCGTATTACGGTTTTCACATCATTCCTCCGTTTCTGCAAAAGTGGGTTTTGCCCCCTCAAATACAATATCAATGGCACGTTTCGCGGCATGTCCATCATCTACATGACAGAATTTGTCATAGAATCGATCATAACGCTCTTTGTATTTTTCGGAAATGACATCGATATGGTGGAGAGCATCCACAAGTTCATCATTTGTCTGTAAAATTGGTCCCGGAAGTTCGGTATTCATGTCAAAATACATTCCACGAATCTCATCTTTGTAATCTTCATAATCATAAGCAAAGAAAAGCATCGGACGACGCAGGTTTGCATAGTCGAAAAACACGGATGAATAATCCGTGATACAAATATCACTGGCAAGATACAGTCGGGACACATCATTATAGGTGCTTCCGTTGTATACAAAATCTTCCAGCCCCGTCAAATCCAGGCTGTCTGCGATATAATAATGGGTCCGGAGCAAAATCACACTGTCTTTCCCAAATTCTTTCCGCATACGCTCAAGATCCATGGCCAGGGTAAATTTGTATTTCCCTTTTCCGTAAAATTGATTGTCACGCCAGGTTGGCGCATATAAAATAACACGCTTTCCTTCCGGTATTCCAAATTCCTTTTTTACTTCTTTGGCAATCTCATCGGCATGCTCGGAATATAAAATATCATTTCTAGGATATCCCACTTCAATGATTTTCTCGCGGGGCACGCAAAAAGCCCGTTCAAATACTTCCGTGGAAAAGCGGTTGGCAGAAATCAAATAATTCCAGGCTTTTCCCTGTCGATAAAACATGATTTTATGATTCTGGCTGACGGCATGGATATCATCCAGGTCAAAGGCCAGTTTTTTCAGCGGAGTTCCAT
>JALEKC010000131.1 GCA_022769325.1 Eubacterium sp.
GGAAAACTGGAAACACTGATGGGGGATGTGAGGATGCGTTTCAAAAAAGAGGGCATCGTCATCGCCATGATACAGGCAGAAAATCAGGCAGGGATATGCAATACCATGCCGGTCCGAGACTTGGGTTATATCTATGCAAACTACAAGGAACAGATTAAAGAACAGAAGAAGAAAAATGCAGCCGAGGGGAAACGGTATTTTACCAGAGAAATCGGAGACGAAGACCGTCTGGAACCCGTGATTACGTTTGTGTTGTACTATGGAAAAGAAGAGTGGAAGCGACCGCTGTCTCTTTTGGATATGCTGGATTTGGAGGGAGAGGAGAAAAAGAAGTTGGAACCTTTTCTTCTGAATCATCAACTGCATCTGATTTCTCTGACAAATCAGGACAAAGAGACCACGGAAAAATACAAGTCAGATTTCTGGCACGTGGCCACCTACCTATCCGCCAGAAACGACCGAAAGAAGCGGGAACAATTGGCAAGGGAGACCCAGAGGCATATCCGGCATCCAGAGGAACTGATGGACGTACTGTATGCCTTTAGTGAAGATGAACGATATTTGGAGATGAAGGAAGAAGCGAAAGGAAAGGAGGATACTACCATGTGTGAAATGTTGGACGAAGTAGAGAGAAGAGGGATGGAGAAAGGCTTGGAGCGTGGCCTGGAGCAGGGCCTGGAGCAGGGCTTGGAGCAGGGACTAGAGCAGGGACTGGAACAGGGTATGGAGCGTGGAAAAGAACAGGTCAACCGTTTAACTGCATGCCTGATACAAGATGGTCGTACGGAGGAACTTTTTCAGGCGACACAGGATAGTGAATTGCAGGAGAAGTTGATGGAGGAGTATGGAATTTCCATATAGTCCATTAGTTGAAGTGGCTAAAAAGATGTAACGTCAGTTTAAGTACTGGCGTTTTTTCTTGATTTATTCGGTAAAAAATATTATAATAGGGACATTTCCAGAACCTTGATTTGTGGTGAGAAGTGACAGAAGTCAGAGACATTTCCCGGTGAAATCAGGAGGACGCGTAGTGGTCAATTTCTGGAAAAAATCTTTGCCTATTTGTGCTAGTATAGGATAAGATATTAGACGAACAGGTAAGGAGTAACTTTATAAAAATGTTCAATATAAGGAAATGGTTTGTGGAAAAGAGAGAAAAAAAGAAGGAAACAGGGATGGAGTATGAGCCTTTGATTCGGTTGCGGGATGTTCATAATAAGACAAGAGAGTATGAATATCGGCTACAGGGCTGTATGGTCATTGGGAGAGCACCGGATTTGTGTGATGTAGCCATTGTGGAGGAGCCTACAGTGTCCGGGCGGCAGTGTCGGCTGTATACCGAGGAGGGAAAAGTGTATCTGATGGATTTGGAAGGTACCAATCCCACTTATCATAACAACGAAAAAGTGGTGGATGATGTTGTGGTTCGGAGTGGCGACGTAATAAGTTTTGGCGAAGTTGATTTATACATTGAAATAAAGTAAGAGAAAGAGTAAAATGGAAGACAAGAGAAATACATTTGATGTAAATGAGCAAGTGAGTAAGTGCGAGAGCCTTGCAGAATTACAGGAAATTTTGAGCAAAAACAGCAGCTATTATCATAATTGGAAACAGTATATCAATCGATTGGTGGAGCGCAAGCATTTGAATTATGTTCAATTGGCGAAGGTTTGCCATTGTAGTCGCAATACGGTGAAAAAATGGTGCCGCGAAGGGGCAATGCCACAAAATCGCGAGACATTTTTGAAAATTGGATTGGGGATGCAGCTTTCTCTTCCGGAATTCAATGAATTGCTTTTGCGATATGGGAAATATCCCCGACTCTATGGGAAAAATATGGAAGATGCGGTATGTATTTTTGTCATTCAACATTACCCGGAAGATGGCGATGCCTATGAATGCTATTTGCAATTGAAACAGCATCTTTTGAAACGAATGAAGGAATACACCGGTGGCGAAGATGGGCCCAAAGACACCATGGAAATTGAGGAAAAATTGATGACCCAGGAAAGTAAAGAATCGTTTGAACAATTCATTTGTGAAAACCGTAAATCCTACGAAGAATCTTATCAAAAACTGAGCGAATTTATCCAAATGTTTGTGGAGGCAAAAGAGGAAAATATTCATCGCTTTGTACAGACGAATTCCCTTCCGGTTTCCTATGAAAAAATGTTATCTGCCCTTCGTCAGCGGAGAGAGTGTCCGAATCGGTTGAAAATGATTTTACTTGGTGTCAATTTAAATATGTCCATGGAGCAGATTAATTATATGCTTTCTCTGGCTTATATGAAGCCCATGTGTGCCAAGGACAACTTAGAATGTATTATTATGTACGCTGTGGAAAATGCCTATTTGATGAATCCGGCATATTCTGTGGAAAGTGCCATTATTTTGCAACATTATAAACAAAATCCCATGCTGCAAAAAAAATGCCGAGATATTTTAGATAAGTATTGGGGAGAGGGAAGGTATCCCGACGAAAAAGAGGCACTACTCTATCTGGAAGAAAGTATTGGAGACTATTTGAAAACTATTTTACAACAGCTTGACTGGGAAGAAGATGAGATCTTTCGCTATTTATAAAAGTTTTGGGAAAGGGGATTTCATGTGCGCAAAAAGATAAAAATATGTTTAGGATGTCTGAGAGAAATTTCACTTCACGACAAAATTTGTCCCTTTTGTGGATTTGATCCGCTTGAAATAACAAATCCGCGTTATTTGCGGGTGGGAACCAGACTGGCAAAACGATATGTGGTGGGAAAAGAAGTGGGAGAAGGCGGCTTTGGAATCACTTACATAGGTTATGATAGCAGAGAAAAAAGACCTATTGCCATCAAAGAGTATTTTCCCGCCAATATTGTGTCTCGTGATGCCAGTTCCGGACGTTCTCAAAAATTGACCTGTTTTGACGGAAAAGATGGGAAATACTTTCAAGAGGGGTTGGAGCGTTTCAAAAAAGAAGGAAAAACTTTAGAAAAAGCGGCATTTTGTAATCATGTTGTACAGATGTATGACTATTTTGAGGAAAATGAGACGGGATATATTGTGATGGAGTATGTCCCGGGAATTACATTGCAGCAAAGGGTGGAAAATCAGGGGAAATTTACACCTGCAGAAATGTATACTGTGTTGTCACCGTTGATGAAGGATTTGGAAAAATTGCACGAAAAGGGGCTATTACATCGTGATATCAGTCCGGATAATATTATTCTTCGACCGGATGGGATGGCAAAATTGATTGATTTTGGCTCCGCGAGGCGTACTATTTTTGGGGAACAGGGGAGTCAAAAAAGTCTGACGGTTGTCGTTCGACAGCAATATGCACCAAGAGAACAATTTTCAAGAAATGGAAAGCAGGGGCCCTGGACCGACATTTATTCTTTAGCTGCAACCATGTATTTTATGCTGACAGGAAAAGCTCCGGTATCGGCCTTTGAGCGGGAAGCAGAGATAAGCAGTCAGAAAATGCTGGAAAGTATGCAGCAGATTCCGTTGGCAGTGGCCGATGTACTGGAAGAGGCCATGGCTCTGAAACCGGAGGAGCGTTATTCGGATTTGTCCACCTTTACGAAGGCATTGGAAGAAGTGATTCCCAAGTCCGAAGAAGAGAAGAAAATCGAGAGAACGGTTTATTATAATCGTGAGAAGAAAAATCACAAAGTGTTGCCGCTGTGGAAAAAGAAACGGATCATTTATGGGGCAGTTCTTTTTGTGGTGCTAATTTTGGGGGGAATCGGCATTGGAATAATGGTAGCAAACCTTGAACACGTTAAGGATGTTACAGAGGAAGTGGCAAAAAAAGAGACATCGCAAGCAGAGGAAAGAACGGAATCTACACCGGAAATTCAGAGGATTACCATGCCGAGACTGGAAGGAGAGACCATAGAGGAGGCATTGCAGCTTGTGAAGCAGGCAGATAATAGCCTCTCTGTTTTAGTGGAGAAAAAATACAGCGAGAAAAAGAAAGGAATCGTTTTAAGTCAGAGCATTGCACCTGGTGAGCAATACCTTTATAGAGAAAAACAGAATATTACCCTATTTGTGAGTCGAGGAATTCAAAAAGTGACGGTTCCTGATGTAAAAGGGAAGTCTCTGAAGGAAGGGAAAGCTCTTTTACAAGCAAAAGGTTTTCGGATAAATGTAAAAAAATGCTTTTCAAAAGAACCAAAAAATAGTATCATAAAGCAAAAGGAACCAAAAAATAGAAAAGTGAAAAAGGGCTCTGTGATACATCTGGTGGTGAGTAAGGGAAGTCAGACGGCAGCATATTCCCCATCTTCGGCTACGGCCAAACCGACTTCCACCAAGCCAGCTGCGACGAAAAAGCCGGAAGGAATCCAGATTGTCACAGATTGACAAAGGAGAAGATGATGACTAAGAGAAAAATTAGTATCGGTATCATTTTGGCAATGTTGTTGGGTCTGATTTCTCCGATATCGACATGGAATCAAAAATTGATGGCAGAGGAAAATCAACCGGATGCAGGGCAGCAGTGTGAGATTTGGGATGGAACCGTAGACACCACCTGGTATGACCAGGATCCTGATCAAAAAGAATATTCGATTTACAATGCCAGCCAATTGGCAGGGCTGGCAAAAATTGTAAATAGTGGAAATTACTTGCGGGATAAGAAGTTTGTGCTAAAGAATGATATTTATCTCAATGACAATTGGGAAGAGTATGCCTTGTGGGAAACACAGCCCCCAGCCAATGGATGGACCCCGATTGGAACCCGGGACTACCCGTTTCAGGG
>JALEKC010000180.1 GCA_022769325.1 Eubacterium sp.
ATATTGACAAGCCAATCCTGTTTGCGATAGCCACTCATAGATATCCGCACAGCACATCGAGGTTGAAATTTATCCACAAATGCTTTCAAACTTTTTGACCGCAGATTTTCTTCCGCTTTTACTTCCAGAGGAACCACATCGCATTTTTTTGAACGAACCTTTCATCAGCCAACACATTTTTTTGAACGAACTTTTCATCCTTTAGCACATTTTTTTGAACCTATTATCTCCTCATACAAATCCAGGCCATAACTTGTCTCGGTGGGTTCATGGTCCATCATCTTGAAAGTTCTGGTACCATCCTCCTTGCGCTCCGCACTCAGGAAACGTGCGGCAGAAAGATTTTTCTGATACATTTTGCTGGCAAAAGCAAACAGATGGGTCACCATAAAAATACTGACTTCGCTATCATACATAGCCTGGATAATATGCTCTGCAATTTCACTGCCTTCTTTTTCCGTGGTACTGGAAAAGGACTCGTTGAGCAAAATGAGGCTCTGATTGGTAACCATATCCACGATGCGATTCATACGCTTCATTTCCTCGTCAAGTCGGCCGCTGTTCATGCTACAGTCCTCCCGTCTGGTAAAATGCGTCAGAATATTATCATACAAGCCACTTTCAAAATACGTTGCCGGCACAAACATACCTGCCTGCATCATTACCTGAGCGATACCCACGCTTCTCAAAAATGTGGATTTTCCTCCTTGATTGGCTCCGCTGATGACATGAAGACGACAGGCGTCCGTAAGGGTATTATCCACCGGATTTTTCATGGTCTCCAACGCCATACTCAGTTCATAAAGATGCTGATACTCGATTCGTCCTGCCCCCCTGCTGACTCGTGGAAAACAAGTTTTCATATTCAGATGTTTTAAACTTCTTGCCAGATTGGCACAACCCACATAAAATCCGATTTGCATCTGAAGCTGCCCGAAAAACTCCTGAAACTCATAAAGAAAGGAGCGATAGATTTCCTGGGTATAATGCAACCCATTTTCTTCCACCCGAAGAGCATCCTGCTTCAGAGCTTCCTGATTTAGAAATATTGCTTCCGGCGAAGCAAGGTGTAGTAAAAGCCAGCGAAGCATCCTGCGAAGACGTCCCATCTTACGATAATCCACCGGGACAAGACGGTTCACCATGGCATCTCCACATTTGAGTCCCCCTGCCACTCCGGCTGTCATAATCAGTCGTCCTCCCTGCATAAGAGCCGACATATCCTGGATATGCTGTTGCAAATCCTCTGCAAAATCATCGCTGAAATATTCGCGGAATTTCGTAGAAAAAGTATACATTCCATCGGCATTTTCTGCCAAATCACTTCGCAGATGATTTTTCAAACGGCTCAGATATTTTAGCAAAACATTTAGAAGCATCAAGGATTCCGAAATTTGTCCTGTTTTGCTAGTGGTCTTCTTTGACACATTTTTATTGATTTCTTCCATGGCTTCCTTTGCCAGGCGATATATTTCCTCGTAAAAATCAGGATGCAAGACAGCATCCGATACCATTTGTTGCCGAAAGCGTAATGTCTTCTCATCACTTATGGGACAGAGCAATACCCGTTGGCAATTGGAAAACATTTCCTCATCTCCCTTTGCCATGGCATTCAAAATCACAGAAAGATTCAAATCTTTGCTCATGTCCTGTGGCATACCATAACGTTTTGTTGCCGCCCCCTGCTGTTTGTCCGGATACAATAAACCAATCTCAAACATGATGAATCCTCCTTCGTATTTCCTCATAAGTCAATCCATATTTTTCCACAATCGGCTCCACATAGCCCTTTCCTTCTGCCTTTTTTCGCCGAATTTTAAAGGTTCGTATTTTGACATTTCCCTCAACCAGAGATGCTACCTGGCTGACAATCTGCTCCGTTTCCTCTGCCAATTCCTCGATGTGGGTCACATAGATACCAAAACAGTCCTGCGCCAAAAAATGGTCAATGACGCGCCTTCCCATATGATAGGCATCATAGGTGGCAGCGGAGGTAAACAACTCATTGATAACAACAAAAAGTCGCGGTTTTTCTGCCAGCATCATCCCCGAAAGGCGAACTAGCTCCTCTTTTAATTTTCCCCGTCCACTTTGCATGCTCTCTTCTACGGAAAAATGTGTCAACAGCCCGTTAAACAAAGGAAGTGTGGCTTCTTTTGCCGGTACGGGAAGTCCCATCATGGAAAAGTAAACCAATTGTCCCGCAGCCCGTCCGAAGGTTGTCTTGCCTCCCTGATTTGGTCCCGTAATGACAAAAAACCTTTCTTTCTCACGATAATAATAATCATTGGCAACGGTCTCTTTTCCCTCCTTGACATTCTTTGCGGCAAGAGCCAAATCATAGCCTCCTGTTACCTCAAAGGCGTCATCCGAAAAAGTGGGATAACAAAAATTATAACGGAAATACTCCATGTGACGCTGAAATTTTTTCACGGATAGATAAAAACATATTTCTTTATGAAACTGCATCACAGCCGGCTGGTAAATCTGCCCTTCCTTCTTCCCAAAGTTTTCCAGTTCATGAAACAACTTCGGATTCTTTTTCCGAAGATATTTGAAAATACGCTGTTCCAAAGGTGTCCCGGACTTTCCTCCCGGCAGAAGATTTCCCATCGCTCCGGGGTGGGAAATGATATGAGGATACTTTTTGCACAAATCTTTTACATAATCTTCTGTATCCACCCGCAGCAAAATGGCCACATGATCTCCCTCCACCCGCAGACTGTAGCGTAGCTTGGAAAATTTATCATGTAATTCCATCACCGCATCATGATAGGTCTGTACTCTTTCTTCTCCTATTTCTCTCTTACACATTTCCTGAAATTCCTTCCATCCACGGGCTTTCAGATTCCTATTTTCCAAAAATTGCATCAGCTCATCTACCGCCTTAAAATAGGTATAGGCAATTTCCAACTGCCAATGTGCCTTGCTGGTGGCATCCGTAATCTGCTCTCCCGTTTCGGAGGAGATATATTCTTCCTCTTTTTTTGCCTGCCGAATCCGATTTACAAAGTCCGTGAGTTTCTGCTCCATCTCTTCATCCATTTCTTGCAAAATCTCCTGCCGATAACGGATTTGCTCTATCCCATCCGGCATCCGATAGAAAAATTCACTCAAGTCCTCTTCCCCGGACAGTTCCTGCATTTCTTTTATCAACGGTATAAGGTTGAGATCCTCGTAAAATTCCGGACGTTCCTCCTCTAATTC
>JALEKC010000189.1 GCA_022769325.1 Eubacterium sp.
CAACAATTTGCGACAATCAATCTCCGTGATGGCATCTTCCCCGGCAAATGCTTTATTTTCGGCCAGAAGTGTACCATTTTCTCCAATCAGATGATGCCCTCCATACACAAGATCCGTAGTGGATTCTCCCATGGCGGCATCAGCGTACAGATAGGCACTTACGGTACGGGCACTTTGGTTTTTCACCAATTCTCTCCGATAGCTGGCCTTCCCGGTCAATTCGTCACTGGCAGAGGCATTGACAAGAACCGTGGCTCCTGCCATAGCATGATAACTGCTGGGCGGCACAGGAACCCACAAATCTTCACAGATTTCCACTGCCACGGAAAGTTCCGGCATCTCCCGACAGCAAAACAGCTGACGGATTCCAAAGACAACCGGTTCTTTTTGAAAGGATAAGGTATGAGTGGTCATGGCTCTATTCTCCTCATTTTCACTCTTCCCCGCAGCCTGGTTCCTATCTCCGGAGGCAAAATGTCTTCCTTCATAAAATTCCGAATACATAGGAATATGACTTTTTGGCACCAATCCAAGTACCCTTCCACCTTTTACCACAGCTGCCACATTGTACAATCTTCCCTGATGGGAAAGCGGCAGGGATACGATGGATAATAAATCCAATTTTTCTGTTTGTCTGATATAGGTTTCCAATCCTTTTTCGGCTCCTGCCAGCAATGGCTCCTGCAAAAATAAATCACTACAGGTATAGCAGGTGATACAAAGTTCCGGAAATACCACCATGCGTACTCCCTTTCCAGCCAATTCCTCCGCCTTTTCTATCATTTTTTGCACATTATATTTACAATCTGCCACTTTGCTATCTGGTGCTGTGGCAGCTACTTTTACAAATCCATCTTTCATGGTCTGATTCCCCGGTTCCTTTCTTTGGCTATTAAGAAAGGCGACGATTTCTCGCCGCCTCGCAATTCTTTCGTACTTCCCAAAATGCCGGTTCTTGATTTTTGACTCCTAGCATATGCTAGGTGGGCAACCGCACGTGCTCTTCTGTCTTCCATTCGTAATGTTTCCATTATACTGACAAGTCAGCAGGGAAGGCCTGACATCCAAACACAAATATAGGAATCCCGTTTAAAGTATTGTAGGTTCAAAAATTCAAGAGTGTCGAACATTTCAGGAAAGTACTTCCTTGTATCTATAGTATACCTAAATTTTCTCCATTTATCAAGAGAAATTTTAATCTCTTCGATTATTTATTAAAAGCACCAGACGGAACACTTGTAACGCTGTACTAACCACTGCTGCCACGTACGTAAGAGCTGCCGCCGTAAGTACTTTTCTCGCCCCTTTGGCCTCTTCATTTCCAAGGATACCAAGGCTTCTTAGCACCCGCATCGCTCTAGCCGAGGCATCGAATTCCACCGGCAGTGTCACCAGTTGAAACACCAAGGCGGCGCCAAACAAAATAACACCAATTTTTGCCAGTCCCACAAATCCCAGAACCAATCCAAGGATAATCATAGGCATGGAAAGTTTGGATGCAAAATTTACCACCGGCACCAAGGCTGTACGAATCTGAATGGGCACATACCCTCTTGCGTGCTGAATCACATGTCCGCACTCATGAGCCGCCACCCCCACTGCGGATACGGAGGTAGAACCATATACCGAATCCGACAAATTTACCGTTTTGCTGGAAGGATCATAATGATCGGTCAAATCCCCTCGGACACGACCAATGCGTACATCGGTAATACCGGCACTTCTCAGAATCATCTCCGCCACCTGCTCGGCACGAAGTCCTCGCTGATTATATACCCGGCTGTTTTTTCGAAAACTATGCTTTACATTTGCCGACGCAATCATGCAGATAATCGCTCCTATGACTACCAGGATATAGGTGGGATCCCAGTACATGTAAAAAGGATACATACCTATCACGCTCCATTCTTTATGATATTTATGGTAGGCATTATAGCACAATTTTATTCTTTTGTCACTTCCCTCTTGTCGTTTTTTTTATTTCATGTTACACTATCTTATATTATGTCGCCAAGGTCAAGAGGTCAAAATGCTTTTTCGCCCGGACATATATTTTTAAAAAGAATGGAGCATTTTATACGATGGAATTATTTATATCATTTATCCTTTTAATTTTAGGTTTTGTTTTGTTAATCAAAGGAGCCGATTTTTTTGTGGATGGAAGTGCCAGCATCGCCAAACAGCTTCGTGTACCTTCCCTCATTGTGGGAATGACGGTGGTTGCCATGGGTACAAGCCTCCCGGAATGCTCCGTCAGCGTCACAGCCTCTCTTGCCGGCAACAATTCTCTTGCCATCAGCAATGCGGTGGGTTCCAATATTTTCAATCTTTTAATTGTATGCGGAATTTGTGCAATTATTACTCCCCTTGCTGTCCATGA
>JALEKC010000069.1 GCA_022769325.1 Eubacterium sp.
CAAATTTCATACCGACCTGGGTGCCATACTGCAGTTTATCAAGCACCAGTCGCAGGAAGACAACACTTGGATGCAAGACTACAAACGGTTTGAACAGGTGGAAAGAGAAGCTGTGGACGTTATAAACAAGCTAACAGGAACTAAGATAAACTATGAAGAAAGTGAAGAGGTGGTAAATATGTGTAGAGCATGGGATAATTCAATGACAAAAGCGAGAGAGGAAGGACATAGTGCTGGACTAAAGGAAGGGCATAGTGCAGGGCTGCAGGAAGGACATAGTGCCGGACTAAGGGAAGGTCACAGCGCTGGACTAAAGGAAGGTCATAGTGCCGGGCTAAGGGAAGGGCATATCGCTGGACAAAAGGAAGGGATATCCACTGCCAAGGCAGTTTTTAAGGCTTACCTAAGTGGAAAAAATACTGAGGAGATTGCCAAAGAGCTGAAGATGCCGTTGGAGGAAGTAGAGGAACTGCTGGTGTAGAGTTAAGAGGGGGGCGAAGGGAGAAAAAACAATAATAGTCAAAGGAAACACTGGTAGGAAGGAGGAACCACAAATGATTTTATTTTCAACGATTCTAAAAACAAATGATTCCTTTACGAAAGATATGTTTGTTCAACTGGTTTTGGAATGGAATAGAACGAGCAAATACGAGGAAAATCGTGTGCCGGATGTGAATTGGAATGGTGAATATAGCAAGAAATTTGGAAATGATAAACTGTCTTTGGAATTTGCTGATTATTCAGAGAAACAAATCATGGCAGTACGCCATGAAAAAATTTCGGAGGATGCGGTTGTATGGGATACAGACTTTGTTGTGAATTTTGAGAAGAAATGTATTGCAATCCGTCTTGAGCGCACTTACAGAGAGGATGCATTGGTAATGGATGGGGAATTTTCAACTCCCCATTTTATTACATTGCTGATTGAAGGTGGATATTTGGCACAGGATTGCAATTTGCCGGTTTTGAGAACTCCAACGATAATCACTGATGAGGATTTTCAGCTTATTTCAGATGTGGTAGAACAAAAAAAGGAATATCAATTGCCGGTGATTTATGTTTCAAAGACATTAGATAACCAGGAAGTTCTTGACACAAAGTGGTTGGCTTCAAGACTTAAGGGGGCAGCACACGTTTTGGTTGAAAAAGATAAAGAGAGTTGCCAAATGTGTACCCAGATTTGCAGGGAGACAAAGGAGACTTTTGGGGCAGTAAAAATATATTATCCTTCCGAAAGCATGTCACGGAGACGTTTCCGATATCGAAGTATAAATGGGGATGGTAGGAGACGTTTGGAAAAAGTGGTAAAGAATGTTATTCAATATTGGAATTCACAGAGTATGGATATTCTTCAAACATGGCAAGGAGTCAATAATGCTATACTGAATGATAGTCTGAATCGGCAGATTGAGAAATTTCAGGAATCCGAACATGCACGTCAGAATGTGGAAAATGAAATTGACCAGGTATATGAGGCCTTTGATGAAGATTTAAAGAAAATGCAACAGAAAGTAGAAGAACTTGCAAAAACCAATGAAGCCCTTATGTTGGAGAATAGTGTTTTGCGTGCTAAGTTGAATATAACAGAAACTTTGCCGATTGTGTATCAGGGGGACGAGGAAGATTTTTATCCCGATGAGATAAAAGATATGATTCTTGGTGCATTGAATGAGGCTTTTACAAAAACAGAAGCATCAACTCGTCGAGGAGATATATTAGAAGATATTTTAGAAAAGAATCAATATCAACATTTAAGTGAAAAGCGTAAACAGCGGGTAAAAGCGATGTTTAAGGGATATAAGAATCTCAGTAGTGCCATGAAACAGGAATTGTCAGAACTTGGGGTGACTATTTCCGACGATGGCAAGCATTACAAACTTACTTATAAGGACGATCCACGATATATGGTAACCATTGGTAAAACTCCAAGTGATAATCGAGCTGGAGATAATAACGCAGCACTCATCAATAAGACCATGATGTGATAAATTTTGGTTCAATTTTGGTACCATGAGGAAAAAGAACTGGAATAACATCCCAAACTATGATATACTATAACATAGTGTCATAAGATACATGTGACTACGGAAAGAGAGGTTATATACATGAAAGGAATTATTTTGGCAGGAGGATCCGGCACACGCCTGTATCCTTTGACGAGAGTAACAAGTAAACAGTTATTGCCGATTTATGATAAACCGATGATATATTATCCTATGTCTGTGCTGATGAATGCAGGGATTCGGGATATTTTGATTATTTCTACCCCGCAGGATACTCCTCGTTTTGAGGAATTATTGGGGGACGGCAGTCAATTTGGCGTTGATTTGAGTTATGCAGTGCAGCCAAGTCCGGATGGATTGGCACAGGCATTTATCATCGGTGCAGAGTTTATTGGAAACGATGATGTTGCTATGGTACTTGGAGACAATATATTTGCAGGACATGGATTGAAAAAACGTTTGAAAGCGGCAGTGGAAAATGCGAATCAGGGAAGAGGCGCCACGGTATTTGGATATTATGTAGATGATCCGGAGCGTTTTGGTATCGTAGAATTTGATCATGAGGGGAAGGCTGTATCTATTGAGGAAAAGCCGGAAAAACCGAAAAGCAATTATTGTGTTACCGGGCTGTATTTTTATGACAATCGTGTAGTTGAATACGCAAAGGCATTAAAGCCTTCTGCACGAGGTGAATTAGAGATTACAGATTTGAATCGCATCTATCTGGAAAATGGAGAGTTAAATGTGGAGCTGCTGGGACAGGGATTTACCTGGCTAGACACGGGAACTCATGAGAGTCTTGTGGATGCTACGAATTTTGTGAAGACAGTTGAGCAGCATCAGCATCGTAAGATTGCATGTTTGGAAGAGATTGCTTATTTGAATGGCTGGATTTCCAAAGAAGAAGTATTGAAAATCTATGAGATTATGAAAAAAAATCAATATGGACAGTATTTGAAAGACGTGCTGGATGGCAAATATCAGGAAAATTTGTATTAAAATAGTGAAAGGAAAACATAATATGGGTAAGATTACAGTTCAAAAAAATGTGGGAGGAATCGAAGGGCTTTGCGTCATTGAACCAAAGGTATTTGGGGATAATCGGGGATATTTTGTAGAAACATATAACAAAAACGATATGTTGGAAGAGGGGTTGGATATGGAATTTGTACAAGACAACCAATCTTCTTCTTCCAAAGGGGTTCTTCGAGGACTTCATTTTCAAAAACATTTTCCACAGGGAAAACTTGTGCGGGTGACAAAGGGCAGAGTGTTTGATGTGGCCGTGGATTTGCGAAAAGAGAGTAAGACCTATGGAAAATGGTTTGGTGTAGAATTGACCGAAGATAACTTTAAGCAGTTTTATATACCGGAAGGATTTGCCCATGGTTTTTTAGTTCTTTCGGAACAGGCGGAGTTCTGTTATAAGTGTACGGACTTTTATCATCCGGATGATGAAGGCGGTTTGGCATGGAACGATCCGGAGATTGGGATAACATGGCCGGAACTTTTGGGGGATTATCCGGGAAATGCATCGGGAGAAGGGTATCAGCTGGCAGATGGAACTCCTTTGAATTTAAGTGATAAAGATAAACTCTGGCTTGGTATCAAAGATACATTTGCGTTTTAGGATTCTATTATGATAAGAAGAAAAATATGTTTTTTTTTGGCATTGATTTGGATGGTGATTATCTTTGCTTTTTCCGCACAACCCTCAGATGAATCAACTCAGACAAGCCTGGCAGTGGGGACCATGATTTGTAAAATAATTGTGCCTGGATATGAAAGCCTGCCTTTGGAAGAGCAGAGACAAATGGCAAATAATATTGAGTTTCCGGTACGAAAGACAGCTCATGCCGCAGAATATGCGTTGCTTTCCATTCTTTTCTTTGGAACTTTGGTAAAGGATGCAAAAGCAAAAAAGAAGACAGGATTATTGGCCATTGGTTTTACGACAATATATGCCATAAGTGATGAGATACATCAATGGTTTATACCGGGAAGAAACTGTCATATCAGAGATGTTCTTATTGACACTGTAGGTGCAGTTTTGGGCATTGCCATGCTCTGGCTCATTTTATATCTAAATCAGTGGCGCAAAAACCGAAGCAAGAAGGACCGTTAGAATGCCGGTTACAGCTATGGCAAGACTGCTCATGGCACCTTCGATTTCACCTATTTCCATGGCTTTGGCTGTTCCGATGGCATGAGCAGATGAACCAAATGCCAGTCCCTTTGCAATGGGATGAGTGATGCGGAAGATTTTACATACAAATTCTCCTAGGATGTTGCCTAAAACACCAGTGATAACGATGACGGCCACGGTTATGGTAACATAGCCACCAAGTTCCTCGGAAAGTCCCATACCGATGGCAGTTGTGATGGATTTAGGCAAAAGAGAGATGTATTCCCTATGAGATAAATGTAATATTTTTGCCAATATAAAAATTGTGGTAAGGCTAGTTATTACACCGGCTAATATACTAAGAAGAACGGCTTTTAAATGTTCTTTTAATAACTGCCATTGTTCATAAAGAGGTATCGCAAGACAGACCGTGGCGGGAGTTAAAAACCAACTGAGATAGGTTGCTCCACGATTGTAGGTTTCGTAATCCACATGGGCGATGACAAGGACAAGGATAGTAAAAACGATGGAAATAAGAAGAGGATTTAGTATCCCCAACTTGAATTTCTTTTTCAAAGCCATACCAAGTAAATACGCCAGTAAACTGATGGTTACACCGGCAAAAAATGATTCGTTGAAAAAATTAGTCATGTTCTGATACCTTCTTTCTATCTTTATGAATCAACCATTGGGCACTTCCTCCCGTTGCAGCCATTACCAAAATGAGTGTGACTACAGTAATGATACTGATAGGCAGTAAAATTGGATGAAGGATATTCCAGGAGGACATCAATCCCACACCGGCTGGAATAAACATTACGGGCATGATTTCAACCAAAAAGGTACCGACTTCTTTAACCGATTCCAAGGGAATAATCTTTGTTAATAAACCAAGGAGTAAAAGGAGCATGCCATAAATACTTGCGGGAATGGGAAAAGGAAGCAGAAAATGAAGTGCTTCCCCGGCAAAAGAAATGCCAAGTATGATTAAAAACTGTTTTATAAATTTCAAAAAAATCTCTTCTTTCTTAATATCTTCTGTACTACGATTCTCCGTAGCACTCATAATTATATACATATTATTTTCCAGTGTCAAATAATAAATTCACAAAAAGTGCGACTAGTTCTTGACAATCTTTTGTGGAAAACATACAATAAAAAGAAGTATGACATAATGTCAGTAAAAAGATGGGGGGAATGAGATGAAAAAGAAAGTACGCAGAATACTTATTTTGACGACATTACTTGCTTTGATCTTTTTTCTTGGAATCAATTACTACTTGAAAGTGATGGAAGCCAGAGAAGAGATGGAAAAACAGTCGAAACAGGTCTTTTCTCAAGTAGAAGAGTCGATAAAGGACAGTGAAAAGAAACTAAATGATGCGACTCAGGATTTGAGTAGCAGTTGTTTGCGCCGGGCAAAAACAGTTGCTTACATTTTACAACAGGATAAAGAAAAGATTAAAAGTCGAAAAGAACTGAGGAAAATAGCAAAATTAGTTGAAGTTGACACCATACATATTTTCAATGATGAGGGCGTTATCGTTGCAGGAACGGTAAAAAAGTATTATGGTTTGAGCATGACTGACGGTAAACAGATTGGCTATTTTTTGCCTATGTTACGGGATAAGGAATTATCGTTATGCCAGAAAGCGCAGGAGAATACAGCAGAAGGTAAGATTATGCAGTATGCGGCTTCCTGGATAAAGGACGGCAGTTATATCGTGCAGATTGGATTGACCCCGCAGCGTGTACTTGAGTATACTGAATCGGCGGATATTCGCAATGTTTTCTCCACTTATAAAATGAATGATGATTCGATTTTACTTGAGGTTCAGGAAGATAACTATGAAATCGTTGGAAGTACTTCAAGCGACCTTTTCGGGAAAAAGGTCTCCGATATCGGTATCCCGGTTGATAAAATGATGCAGTATAACAAAGGCTTTCGAGCAACTGTTCAAGGCAAAAACTGTTATTGTATATTTGAAAAACAGGATGAATATATCATCGGAAGAGTTTGCCAGGAGAGTTCCATGTATCGAGGTATCAATAGAAGCAATTCTCGTCTGGTTACCTATATGATTATTATTTTTGGAATTGTTATTTTTATTATATCAAAATATTTGGATGGAAATATCATTCGAGCTATTGAGCGGATAAATGCCAATCTTCAAGAAATCGCCCAAGGAAATCTGGGAACCAGGGTTAAGGTGGAAACGACGCCGGAATTTGTGATGTTGAGTGGATATGTGAACACGATGGTGGAAAGCCTTGTAGATAAAAATCGACAGTTGGAAGAAGCGAAAAAGGGATTGCAGCTTGAACTTTGTCAGGATTCTCTAACCGGGCTTTGCAGCAGACGTTTTTTTTATGAGCAATTGCAAATGTTTTTGAATCACCCGGATATTTTGCAACATGCGATGTTTGTTATGATTGACATGGATGATTTGAAAGAAGTGAATGATAAGTATGGACATGATATGGGGGACCGTTATCTACAAAAAGCTGCAACACTATTTTCTGAGATGAAAATCGAAAGACCATTTATTGTTGCCAGGCTCGGTGGAGATGAATTTGTCATATTGATTTATGGCATGAAGTCAGAAAAAGAAATTTCAAACTATGAAAAGATGATAGAGGAAAATCGGGATACCACAGAAATGATTTTATCGGAACAGAATAGGATTCCGCTTCGGTATTCCTATGGAATTTCTGTGTTTCCGGAGGATGGTAGTGATGCCGATGTTTTGCTGAAAGTGGCGGATGAAAAAATGTATCAGGAGAAACAAAGACGGAAGCGAGAGAGAAGATAAGAATGGAGAAACAAGAAAGAGATTTATTCATAAATCAAATCCAGGAAAATGTTTTATTGGCAGATGGTGCCATGGGAACTTATTTTAATCAGAAATACATGTCGGAGATGGAGGCAGAAGAGGCCAATTTAGAAGCTCCGGAGTGGATTGTGGCAATTCATAAAGAATATATTGAAGCAGGGGCAAGATTGCTTCGTACCAATACGTTTGCGGTGAATCATGGATTGTTTCCGGATGAAAAAAAGCAGATTGAAGTTGTGCAGGCGGCAGTGACCAATGCCAGAGAGGCTGTGAGACAGTCCGGGAAAGAGGTCTGGATTGCGGCTTCCATCGGTCCTATTCGCCAATCCGCAGCGGATAGGGAAGAAGATATTTGGAAAGAATATTGCCGATTGATTGATACCTTTTATCAAGAAGGCGTTCGTATTTTCTTATTTGAAACATTTTCGGAACTCCCATTGATGCCCCGGTTGGCATCCTATTGTAAAGAAAAAAGCGAAGATTCCATCGTCATCGGACAACTTGCAGTAAATCCTATGGGATATACCCAGCATGGCTTTGGAATGGCGGAGATTCTGAAAGAATTGACCTCCGAAGAGGCCTTTGATGTCATTGGATTCAATTGTGGTGTTGGTGCTTTGCATATGAAAAAATTGTTAAAGGAACAGCATTTTACCAAGGATTTTTTCCTGGGTATTTTGCCAAATGCCGGCTATCAACAAAAAATACAAGGAAGAACTATGTCTTTTCATGATACGGCATATTATGCAGAGGAGATGAAAGAGATTGTCAACATGGGGGCCAATCTCATCGGTGGCTGCTGTGGCACCACACCTAGTCATATACGTGCCCTGAGTAAATTGTTGGAAGAAGACGGGCGTGTTCACAAAAAGAAAATAGAAAAAATAGAAAAAAATTCCGATGAAGTTCGTGACAATCCCACACCATTTATTGCGAAACTTCGTGAGGGAAAAGAGAAGGTATTTGTGGTGGAATTAGATGCCCCATTTGACGCTTCTGAAGATAAATTTCGCAAGGGTATTTGTGCCCTTCAGGAAAATCAAGTAGATATCATAACTGTTTCGGATTCCCCTATGGCACGGGCAAGAGCCGATGCGTCTCTTCTTGCAGTATATGCCAAGAAATGTGGGGATGTTGAGATTATGCCCCATGTGGCTATGAGAGATCGTAATCTTATAGGACTTCGCTCCGAAATTCTAGGAGCTCATATCAATGGAATACGAGATTTTCTTGTAATTACCGGAGACCCGGTGGGAAGCAACGACCGAGGGAAAATCACCGGTGTGTTTGATATGAATTCCATTCGATTTATGAAATATTTGAAACATATGAATGAAGAATTGTTTCCGGAGGAACCGGTTTATTATGGTGGGGCACTAAATTATGCGGGAGTCAACGTGACGGCCATTGCCGACCGTATGAAAAAGAAAATGGATGCCGGATGTGCCTATTTTTTGACGCAACCGATTTTTACCGGGGAAGATATCGAGAGAATCAAAGAATTAAAACGTCTTTCCGGTGGAAAGATGATATGTGGCATCATGCCTCTTGTCAGTTATCGAAATGCTATGTTTATGAAAAATGAGATGCCGGGGATTCACGTTTCCGATGAAATTGTAAATCAATATCAACCGGACATGAAAAAAGAAGATGCGGAAGAAGTAGCAGTTCGGATTTCACTTGAGGTGGCAGAAAAACTGCTGGAAGTAGCAGATGGATTTTATCTCATGACACCATTTCACCGGGTTTCCCTTGTAAACCGAATCATTGATGCCATTCGAAAAATGTTATCATAAAAGAGGAAAGAGAACATATATGAAAAGCTGCCTTCGTGATAAATCAGGAATTGGCAGCTTTTTCATCTTCAAATTGAAGCAGTCTTTGGACTGCTTTTTTCATTTCAGGATGGGAATGATAAGCATCTAGCAAATTTCTTTCTTCCCTTGTCAAAATAATAGGAGATTCCCCATCCGATCGTTCCATGGGAGTATATCCAAAAGTTTCTAGAATATTTTCAATCTTATAGTATCCGCATAATGTCATCAGGGTGTCAGCATTTGGCTGGCTGTTTCCATTTTCCCAACCATAAATGGTCTTTGATTTTGTTGGAATATTTTGGGCTGTCAGATAATCGCTCACTTCATCCACGGATAAGTTGTTTAATTTCCGATAATAACGCAGTGCACGCGCAATGTTTGGATTCTTCATTCTAATTCCAAAACCTCCAGTTCACAATCTATATTATCATGATAAAGAATGAAAACATGGGTGTCAAGAAGAAAAAAACAGAAAAAGGGAAAAATAAATTGACATTATGAGTTCCAAAGAATAAAATAAAAATAGTACGACAAAATTCTCAGAAAATGAGAATGAAGGGACGACGGATATGAAAATGACGAAAAAGATATATCAATATATAAAAATACACCGGATAGATGTAGAAGAGGTCTCGAAAGATACCGGCATTGACAGGAGGGTATTTCAAAAAGAACCACTCCGTCCCTTAAATGCTACGGAGCTCTGTGAAGTATGTGCGTATTTAAAAATTCAGCCGGAGGAGATTGCAAAAGATGATTCATTGCTATGATGCGACACTATTTTGGTGTGAAACCTGCGGGATTCCGCTGTATGAGCCGGTGTGTGGATGCTGTGGCAAGACGGCACGTCCATTTGTAAAGGATGTTCGTGTGGTTTTTCCGGAAGAAAAAATTCTTTTGGAAATCTTACTGGGACTCGAGGCAGGGAGTCTGAATGAGAGTTCTGTGTGGAATGCAACAGGAAATGTGTATTACCGGGATGGAAAGAGAATGCCCTTATCCATTCGTGGTCTTCAAGATCATGACACAAGGAAAATTCGTGAGCAATATGACGAACGTATCCTTCAAATGGATGACCGGTATTTTAAACAAATGATTCAACGTTTTGTGAAAGGAAATACCAACCGATATCAGGAGATTTCACAGGAAGCATTGTCTTATATATGGGAGAGTACCCGGGGGATGGATATCGGTGATATGTTTGTGTCGTTTAGTGGAGGGAAAGATTCTACGGTGGTGGCTGATTTATGTAAGCGGGCATTAGACGGACCGGGAAAAAAGATTCTCCATATTTTCGGCGATACCACCTTGGAGTTTCCGATGACAGAGGAGTATGTGAAACTCTATAAAAAGGAAAATCCCAAAACGCCTATGATATCTTCACGGAACAAAGAAAAAGATTTTACAAAGTTGTGTGAAATGGTGGGTCCACCAAGTCGTGTGATGCGTTGGTGTTGTACGATTTTTAAGACTGGTGCCATCAATCAAAAAATATCGGCACTATTTCGCAACAAGAACCGGATTGTAGCCTTTCAGGGAATTCGGCACAGCGAATCGGCAAGTCGGAGTAAATACCAGCGGACAAGTACCAATTCCAAAATTGCCAAACAGCTGACCTTGTGTCCGATTATTGATTGGCTTGATTTTGATGTCTGGCTTTATTTGATGACTACAGGAATTGCATTTAATTCGGCATATCGTCTGGGATATGCCAGAGTGGGGTGTTTTTGCTGCCCCAACAACAGTCTGTGGTCGGAATTTTTATCCCGCATATTTATTCCTGAAAAATATGAGGCTTTTCAAACCTTATTGGTGGATTTTGCTAAAAAAGTGGGAAAAAAAGATGCGGAAGTTTATGTCAGGGAAGGCAAGTGGAAAGCTAGACAGGGTGGCAATGGACTGGATTATGCAAGACGTTCCATCGTTTCCTATAAACCATGTGTGACAGAAGAAAATGCATTTAATTACGAGTTGACAAGACCCATAACCGAAGAATTGTATGAATTGTTTAAGCCTTTTGGCACCTATCAGCCGGAGATGGGAAATAAACGATTGGGAGAAGCATTTTTTACCGATGACAACAAAAATGTGGTGTTGGTTGTTCAGGGGAGAATCGGACAATGCAAGTGCAAGATTATCATTCACAAAGAGTCTGCTTTCCATGTAAAAGGCTTGTCAAAAGTGAGAGAAAAGATAGACTGCCAGATTACCAAATATCAGATGTGTATGGGATGCAAAGCCTGTGAGAGTGTATGTCGATTTAATGCCATTTCGGTGAAAGAGATGCCGGATAAATCTACATCCTATCGAATTGATGCGACAAAATGTGTCAAATGTACAGAATGTGTCAGTCATTTTTCGGTGGGATGTTATATGCGAAAAGTATTGACTATTAAACGGGAAGAGAAAGAGAAGGAAGGGAGAAAATGATGCCTAAATATCGTTTAAAAGGACATGGTGGTTTTTTTATGCGGGATGGATGGTTTGCAAAAGGCCTGACTGAAGTGAAAGAAAATCCCCGTGTATTTACAAAAGAGTTTTTCTTTGGAGCAGATGCACTGGGAGTGGGAAGTGCCATGGCAAAAGCTGTAAAATATTGGCTTTTGGTAAGCGGATTGACCTATGAGGTACGGGGGAAAGGAACCATGCTGACTTCCATGGGAGAGATGATTTGTCAAAATGATTTATATCTTGAGGATATTTTTTCTATCTGGTTGTTGCATATTCATATCGTATCGGATGAAGAACGTGCCACTTTCTGGTATCTGTTCTTTCACGAAATAGGATTAGGAGAATTTACCAAGGAACAAATGCAGGAAAAACTCAAGAAGGCGCTTTTACGTTATAGCGAAGAAGAGGCGATTTCGGAGCGCTCTTTTTCCGACGATTGCAATATATTATTACAAATGTATGGAGACGCTCAGGGGGGACAGGAAGATCCGGAAGATAAGAAATGGAGTGTTTTTTCCAGACTTGGCTTGATTCAAAAGACTTATCGTGGATTTAAAAGGGAACGTGTATCCATAGATAAACTACCCCAAGAAATCGTGTTGATTGTGTTGATGCGGGTGATTACGGACAAAGGAGAGAGTGTGGAAAATCTCCTTACCTGTCAAAGGGGACCGGGAAAACTATTGTCCCTTGACCGTATTTTACTCAGCGAGTATTTGGATATATTGGAAAATGAAGGATATGTGCGTATCAACCGGACGGCGGGACTGGATATGGTTTATTTGACGGATAGTCTGCCTACGGAAGAAGAAATAATCTGTGATTATTATGAGAGATAGCCAAGGACAATGGAGGAACCTATGAAAATAAAGGAAGTAATTACAATTGATGAGAGATTTCAGCATTCTATAAATTTAAAACTGGATCAAATGCGAAGGGAACCGATTGAAAATTTTATCCCCACCCATTCTGCATTGCAGATTCTTTCCCGCTATCTGGAACTTTTGTCCGGAGAGAAGAGAGATTCTTCTACTTTGCTCATTGGTCCCTATGGAAAAGGAAAGTCTCATCTTTTACTGGTTTTAATGTATCTTCTGAATCCTTTTGATGAAAATTTGACGGAAAAATTGTTGAAAAATATTCAAAAAGCAGATGAGATATTTGGGTTACAGATAAAGGAGTATCTTGCACAAAAAAAGCATTTTCTTCCCATTGTAGTATCCTTTGGAAGTGATTCGCTGGAACATTCTTATCGCAGTGGACTGGTTCGGGCTTTGAAACGTTTTGGATTGGAAGACTGTATTCCCAACAGTTATTATAAAGAGGCATTACAAACCATAAAACAGTGGAAAAAAGAGTATCCGGAAACATATGACAAGTTGAAGAAAGCGCTTGGTAAAGTGGGAATCCATTCATTTTGTAAGGCCCTTGAACAGGAAGAGGAAGAAGCCATGGAGCAGTTTCGAAGACTATATCCTGCTTTGACGGCGGGAAGTCAGTTCGCTCCTATGATTCAGACGGATATAACCACATTGTATGAAGAAATCAATGCTCGGATTTGCAGAGAACCGTATGGGTATCAGGGAATGGTTGTTATCTTTGATGAGTTTAGTAAATTTATGGAAAGTGAAACCAAAGAGAAGGTATCCAAGGACATGAATCTGGTTCAGCAAATGTGTGAATTGGCAAACCAGTCCTCCGGTGATTCCAGAATGCTGCAGATTTTTGTGGCTCACAAAAGTGTAAAAGAATATAGTGGTTATCTTTCCAAAGAAGTAATCAATACGTTTACCGGCGTGGAAGGGCGTCTTTCGGAATACTATTTTGTCACCACACAAAAAGATAATTATGAATTGATAAAAAATATGGTTCAACCACTTATATCTTTGGATGACATGGGTATTTCATGGAGTAAAATAGCAGAAAAGAATTATGGGACAGCAGGATTTGATAAAGATTTTACTAGAGAAGAATTTGAAGAGATTGTAGTAAAAGGTTGTTATCCTATGCGCCCGCTTGCCACCTTTTTACTGTTAAAAGTGAGTGAAAGAATTGGGCAAAATGAACGTTCTCTGGTAACGTTTCTGGCCAGCCGTCAGGAAGGAAGTCTTGTAGATTATATTCAACGTGAAAAGGAAATAGGAGAAATGGTTTGCCCGGATTTGATTTTCGATTATTTTTCACCTCTCTTAAAACGGGATTTGTGGAATCGAAGAAGTCATCTGGAGTGGAGTAAAGCCATGATGGCATTGGAAAAAGGATTGACACGTGAGGAGACTTGTCTGGTAAAAACCATCTGTCTTATGCGGATTGTAGGACTTTCGGAAAAAATGGAGGCTACAGCGCAGACCCTTTCTCTGGCATGTGGCATGACCATGGAGGAGACGCAAAAAAGGCTTACCGCGCTGGAAAAAAAGGAAGTGGTTTTGTATCGTGATAAGCTAAATTCCTATGTGATTCGTCAAAAAATTGATGTGGATTTGGAAGAAAAACTAGCTGCCTGTGAGAAGGAAATCACTCATTTTTCTATGCCTCAGGAATTGGAAAAAATCATGGGGCATCGCTATGAACTTCCTAAAAAATACAATCATATCCATGGAATGACTCGATTTTTTGATTATTTATTTATGGAAACGGATGTATTTTTGCAAATGAAATCCACGGAGATTTTGTATGAGGAATCTATGGGTGGTGCGTTTGCTGATGGAAAAATCTTACTACTTCTGGACTCCGATGGCGGTCGGGAAGACCAGATACAAAAACATATATCCGAGCTTAATGATGATAAATTGATTGCAATTTATCCGGAAAAGCCATTTGATGCGGAAGGGTTGTTAAAAAGACGAAAAGGCATCGAAATGATACTCAAAGAGGAGGAATTTCTCAATCATGATGAGGTGCTTTTAGAAGAATTATGGATGATGGAAGAAGATTGTCGTTATAAATTGAATTGGTTATTTGAAGAGAATTTTGTGCCGGGACATTCCTCCTGCCAAATTTATGCAAAAAAAATGATGGCGTCGGTATCCTTCAACCAATTAATCAGTGATATTTGCGAGCAATGCTATGGATGGGTTCCACGAATCAACCATGAGTTAATCAACCGGCGTAAAGTCTCTTCCCAGATTAAGAAAGCCAGAATGGAAATCGTGAGACATTTGATCGCTGGCGATTATATGGAACAATGGGAAAATGGAAATAGTGCAGAAGCTACTATTTATCGGGCTACCATGGTACATACCGGAATTCGCAGAAATCGTCCCACAGATCAGATGGATCAAGTATTGCAGGTTATCTATTCTTTTGTTTTAGGAGCAGATGGCAAGAGAGAATCATTTGAAACCTTGTATGAAAATCTTCGGGGAGCAAAACTGGGACTTCGGGATGGAGTGATTCCCATTTATCTGGCTCATTGTGTCAGAAAATTTAATGGGAATGTGGTCATTTATGAAGGGGATAGAGAACATCCCTTTCAGGCAGAAATTCTTGAGGCGGTAAATGATGCACCGGAGAAATATGCTATGTATCTGGAGAAGGGAAGCAGGAAAAAGGAAGTCTATTTAGAGAAATTGCAAAAAATATTTCCATTTCCCCCATCCTACGAGATTCAATTTCAGAATCTGAGTCTTTTGGAAAAAATTGTGGAATCGATGCAGTTTTGGTTCACCCATTTACCGGCGTCCAGTCGTATGGCAACTTATGCTGACAAAGCCAATGAAAAATTAAGCATACTTCTGGCTCAAAAAGCGGACAATCCGAGACAGTTTCTTTTTGATGAATTGCCGGCATGGGGCGGAGAGAGAAAAAGAAATATCAATTATGATAATTTATGTAAAAAAATTGTCAAGGCCAAAGAAGAAATGGATTCTTACCATGAGAATCTGCTCTGGCAAATCCGGGATATTGTGTCAAAATATCTTGATATTCAGGATGAAACCTTACGTCCTGCATTGAAAGAATGGGCAAATCATCAAAAGAGGAAAAGACAAACCAGTCTTCTGACGGCAGCTGCTTCTGAGATTTTATCTTATTTTTCGCAATTGGAGCAGGAAACGGACAGGGAAGTGCTTTATGGCCTTGCCAAAATAGTTACCGGTCGTTATCCGGAAGACTTCAGGCAAGACACAATACAGGGATTTGAAATTGCCATACAGGAGTTTTGCCGGGAATTAAATGAATCGGAAATGTCTCCCAAGGGAACCTGCCATTTTTCCTATACGGATAAACAGGGGAATCATATGGAAAAGTTTTTTGATGAGGTGGAAACGGATTCTGTGATGGAATTTGCTCAGGCAGCGGTAGAGGAAGCGATTTCTGAATTTGGTGACAGTTTGGAAAAGAATCAGAAAGTTAAAATATTGCTGGATTTATTACAACAGGAATTGGAGTGATGGTGTGATTTATCTCGATAATGCGGCCACGACTTTTCCCAAGCCGGATAAGGTGCAGAAAACCTATACATATTGGGGATTACAAAAGTGCATCAATGCCGGAAGAGGAAGCTATCGTGTAGCTGCGGAGGCAGAAAATGAAATTGAAAAAGTAAGGGAGAAAATGGCAAAGTATGTGCATGCCGATGCGAAAGAGGATATCCTTTTTACATCTTCCGCTACTATGGCAGCCAACGTAATCTTACAGGGAATTTCATGGAATTCCGGAGATGTGGTTGTTGTTTCCCCTTATGAACACAATGCCGTGATGCGCACTCTTCAAGGAATGAAGGAGCGTTATGGTATCGTCATAAAAATGCTCCCATTAAAAAGGGATGAACAAATTGATACGGAGGTTCTTGAAGTGTTTTTCCAACAGGAAAAACCTCGTCTTGTCTGTGTGACACAGGTCAGCAATGTGACCGGTTATATTCTGCCATATCAAGATATTTTTGAAAAAGCCAAGAAGGCGGGAGCACTCACTTTTTTAGACAGTGCCCAGGGGCTTGGGATTCTTCCCGTCAATGTGGTGGAAGAAAAGGTGGATTTTCTGATTTTTGCCGGGCACAAAAATTTGTATGGGACCTTTGGTATCGGTGGCTTTGTAAATACCTGCGCCTATCCTCTGAAACCTCTTTACTTCGGTGGGACAGGCAGCGATTCTAGAAATCTGTCTCTTCCGGAGACAGGAATCTCCCGCTACGAAGTGGGTAGCCCGGATATCGCAGCCATTGCTGCACTGGGGGCAGCAATGGAGGAAGTTTCCTGCTGCTACGAAGAAACTCTTTTGCATGAGCGAAAACTTTTGCAATTGTTGCGGGAAAATCTCACCGATATTCCGGGGATTCATCTTTTAGGAACCCAACCTATGGAAAAAAGTACAGGTATTTTATCTTTTGTTTGTGAGAGATACCAGTCGGAGGAATTGGGGATGATTTTGGATGAAGATTTTGATATCGCTGTCCGCACAGGCTATCACTGCGCCCCGCTGATTCATGACCTTATCGGAAGCGTGGAATATGGCGGTACAGTGCGAGTAAGCCTGGGACGGTTTACGTCAGAAGAAGATGTGTTGGCAATGGTGAAGGCAGTAAAGGAACTGATGGAGGAATGAGATTATG
>JALEKC010000020.1 GCA_022769325.1 Eubacterium sp.
AGAAAAGGACTTCCGGTTCGTGGACAGAAGACAAAGACGAATGCTAGAACTCGTAAAGGTCCAAAACGTACAGTAGCAAATAAGAAGAAATAATATAGGAGGTTTTGTCAATGGCTAAGAAAGTTGCAAAAAAAGTGACAAAAAAGCGTGTTAAGAAGAATATTGACCGCGGACAAGCACATATTCAGTCATCTTTTAATAATACAATCGTAACACTGACCGACATGCAGGGAAATGCAATTTCCTGGGCAAGTGCAGGTGGACTTGGATTCAGAGGATCCAGAAAATCCACTCCATATGCAGCACAGATGGCTGCAGAGACAGCAGCAAAGGCTGCATTGCCTCATGGTTTGAAATCAGTAGAAGTAATGGTTAAGGGACCAGGTTCCGGAAGAGAAGCTGCTATCCGTGCCATCCAGGCTTGCGGAATTGAAGTGACAAGTATCCAGGACGTAACACCGGTTCCACACAATGGTTGTAGACCACCAAAACGTAGAAGAGTATAGGAGGTATAAAAATGGCTAGAGATATGACGCCTGTTTTGAAAAGATGTAGATCTCTTGACTTGGATCCAATTTATCTTGGAATCGACAAGAAATCCAATAGAAACGCAAGAAGCGGAAAAAAATTAAGCGAATATGGAATGCAGTTAAAAGAGAAACAGAAAGCTAAATTCATCTACGGTGTACTTGAGAAACCTTTCCGTAACTACTTCGCAAGAGCTCAGAAGTTGAAATATGGTACAACAGGTGAAAACTTGATGATTCTCCTTGAGTTGAGACTTGACAATGTTATGTTCCGTCTTGGCTATGGTAGAACAAGAAAAGAAGCACGTCAGATCGTAGATCATAAGCATGTGCTTGTAAATGGTAAACCAGTAAATATTCCATCTTATCAGTTGAAAGCTGGAGATGTTATTGAAATCAAAGAAAAATTTAAGGGAGCACAGAGATACAAAGACATTCTTGAAGTTACAGGATCTCGTATGGTTCCGGCTTGGTTGGAAGCTGACCATGAAAATCTCAAAGGAACTGTTACACAGGTTCCTACAAGAGCTGAGATTGATGTACCTGTCAATGAAGTGCTTATCGTCGAGTTGTACTCCAAGTAATTAAGTAAACCCAAAAGGAGGGTCCTAGAGTGTTTGAATTTGAAAGACCGAGAATTGAAATTGCTGAAATTTCTGAAGATAAGAAATATGGACGTTTTGTAGTAGAACCACTTGAACGTGGGTACGGTACAACTTTGGGTAATTCTTTGAGACGAATTATGCTCTCATCGCTGCCAGGGACAGCAGTTAGTCATATTAAAATTGATGGCGTTGTTCATGAATTTAGTGCGATTCCTGGTGTCAAAGAAGACGTTACTGAGATTGTAATGAACATTAAGAGTCTTGCGATTAAAAATCATAGCGATAACCTCAATGAGACAAAGACCATGTACATTGATGCCAGTGGCGAAGGTGTTATCACAGCGGCAGATATCAAATGTGATTCCGATCTTGAAATTGTCAATAAAGATCAGGTCATTGCTACATTGAATGGTGGAGCAGACAGTAAACTTTATATTGAAATGACGGTTGTAAATGGTCGTGGATATGTAAGTTCCGATAAGAATAAGAAAGAAGAGATGGCGATTGATGTCATTCCAATCGACTCCATCTTTACTCCAATCGAGCGTGTAAATATCAATATTGAGAATACACGTGTTGGCCAGATTACGGATTTTGACAAGTTGACATTAGATGTTTATACCAATGGTACATTGGATCCGGATGAAGCAGTAAGTCTTGCTGCGAAAGTCATGAGTGAACATTTGAATACCTTTATCGATTTGTCCGAAAAAGCTCGTATGGCAGAAGTTATCGTGGAGAAAGAAGAAGACGATTCCGTGAAAGTTCTTGAGCTTAGCATTGATGAGCTGGAATTGTCCGTTCGTTCTTATAACTGTCTCAAGAGAGCAGGAATTAATACGGTGGAGGAACTCACCAATAAGACCGCAGAAGACATGATGAAAGTACGTAACTTGGGACGTAAGTCTTTGGAAGAAGTACTTGCTAAGTTGAAAGAACTTGGTTTGTCACTGCGTGAAAATGTTGATTAATCGAATTTTGTTTTATAAATATTCAAGGAGGACATGAAAATGGCAGGTTATAGAAAGCTTGGAAGAACATCCAGCCAGAGAAAAGCATTGCTTCGTAACCAGGTAACAAACCTTCTTTATCATGGAAAAATCGTTACCACAGAAGCAAAAGCCAAAGAAATTCGCAGAATTGCTGAGCATATGATTGCACTCGGTGTTCGCGAAAAAGATAATGTTGAAACCATTACTGTCAAGGCTAAAGTTGCCCAGAAAGATAAAGATGGTAAGAGAGTTAAGAAAGTCGTAGATGGAAAGAAAGTTACTGTTTTTGATGAAGTAGATAAAGAAATCAAAAAAGAAGCTCCATCTAGAATTCATGCTAGACGTCAGATGAATAAAATGCTTTATGGTATCACTGAAGTTCCTACCACAACAGCTGGTAAAAGAAAAGGAACCAAGAAAGTGGACATTGCAAGCAAAGTATTTGACGAAATCGCTCCCAAATATGCTGACCGCAAAGGCGGATACACACGTATCATTAAAATCGGACCACGTAAGGGCGATGCAGCAATGGAAGTTGTTATTGAATTAGTATAATGAAAACGAAATGAGAAATCGAGCAGGTGTTTTCCTGCTCGATTTTTTTTGCCAACAGTGGGAGATAATCTTATATTTTCTTTCCTTTCGCTCAGAAAGAAATGGGGGCTTTTGGTGTTGAAAAATTCTGTATTTTCGCTATAATAAGTATCAGATACAAAAAATGTTTAATTCAGGAAGGTGTCAGATTGATTAAGGTAGATAATCTAGTATATGAATATATAAGACGTGACGAGGAAGAACAGGTCATTGGGGTGGAGATGGCAGTGGACCATTTGTCATTTGAAATAAAAAAAGGTGAATTTGTGGCGATTTTGGGACACAACGGTTCCGGGAAATCCACTCTTGCTAAATTGATTAATGCCATTTTGCTCCCGGGAGAAGGATGCATTGAAGTGGATGGAATCGATACAAGAAAGCCGGAAATGGTGTGGGAAATACGACAGCGGGCCGGCATGGTATTTCAAAATCCGGACAATCAGATTGTTCATAATATCGTGGAAGAAGATGTGGGATTTGGGCCGGAAAACCTGGGAGTGCCCACAGAGGAAATCTGGCAGAGGGTGGAGGACTCTTTGAAAAAAGTAGGGATGTATCAGCATCGGAAGGAATCTCCCAACAATTTATCGGGAGGGCAAAAACAGCGAGTGGCTATCGCAGGCGTTCTGGCTATGAAGCCCAAGTGCATTATTTTCGATGAATCCACTGCTATGTTAGATCCCGTAGGACGGCGAGAAGTGTTGAAAGCCGTACATGAGATTAATAAAAAAGAGAAGATTACGATATTATGGGTAACCCACTATATGGAAGAAGTGACAGAGGCGGATCGAGTCCTTGTCATGAATCATGGAAAAGTATCCATGCAGGGAACCCCGAGAGAAATATTTGCCCAGGGAGAAACATTGCAGCAATATCAACTTGCGGTACCACAGGTGACAGAATTGGCCTTGGAATTGAGAAAACAGGGACTGGATATTCCCGCCAATCTGATAACAGTGGATGAGCTGGTGGATTGTCTGGCACAGAAATTGGCACAGTAGAGCAGTTGCAGAGGATACAAAACCAGGAGGAAAAAATGGCATTATTGTTGAATCATGTGGAACATGTATATGGAAAAGGAACCGCCTTTGAAAAAGTGGCATTATATGATATCAATTTAAGAATTCAAGAGGGTGAATTTATCGGCTTGATTGGACATACCGGGTCTGGAAAATCCACGCTCATACAGCATTTAAATGGGCTTTTGAAACCAACCGATGGTCAAGTGTTTTATAACGGTGAGGACATTCATGAAAAGGGATTTTCCAAGAAACAATTGCGGGGAAAGGTGGGAATTGTCTTTCAATATCCGGAGCAGCAATTGTTTGAAACCACGGTGCTGGAAGATGTAAAGTTTGGTCCCAAAAACCTGGGGATGGACAATTTGACCGTAGACATGCGTGCCTATGAAGCTCTGAAGCAGGTGGGAATCGGAGAAGAATTGTTAGATGTCTCTCCTTTTGAATTGTCCGGAGGACAAAAAAGGAGGGTGGCCATTGCCGGAGTTCTGGCAATGCAACCGGAGATTTTGATTTTGGACGAGCCCACGGCAGGGTTGGACCCAAAGGGGAAAGATGATATTTTGGAATTGATTGCCAAGCTACATCAAGAAAGAAATATTACGATTCTTGTAGTGTCTCATAGTATGGAAGATATGGGAAAATATGTCAGACGTCTGATTGTCATGGATAGTGGATGCATCGCCTATGATGGAACACCGGAGCAGGTATTTTCCCATTATCATGAGTTGGAAAAAATCGGGCTCCTTGCCCCTCAGGTAACATATGTGGTGGAGGGTCTTGCCAAAAAAGGAATTGTTCTGCCTCATAATGCAATTAATGTAAAGCAGGCGGCAAAGGCAATTATGGAATATAAAAAGGGGAGAAAAAAATGCTGAGAGATATTACCATTGGACAATATTATCCGGTGGAATCCAAAATACACAAACTGGATCCACGGATGAAAATTATTGGGGTGATACTGTATTTGGTATCCTTATTTTTGTTTCAAAATTTTGCGGGATATTTGGTGGTAACCGCTTTTTTGGTGGCAGTGATTGCCTGCAGCCATGTTCCCGTCAAGTATATTACCAAAGGATTAAAGCCGATTTTATTTCTGCTTATTTTTACGGCATTCTTCCATGTTTTTTTCACCCAGGAAGGGAGTGTACTTTTCCAATGGAAATTTATATCCATCACAAGCGGTGGCATCAAACGGGGCGCGTTTATGGGATTGCGGCTGACGTATCTTGTCATTGGTTCCTCCATGCTGACCTATACTACTACCCCCAATCAACTGACGGATGCCATCGAATCTCTTTTGAAGCCCTTGGAAAAGTTGAAAGTGCCGGTTCATGATATTGCTATGATGATGTCCCTGGCTCTTCGGTTTATTCCCATCCTACTGGAGGAGGCCAATCGGATTATTCGGGCCCAAAGTGCCAGAGGAGCGGATTTTGAAGAGGGAAAACTGATTGAGCGGTTGAAAGGAATGGTTTCTATCCTGGTGCCGCTTCTGGTATCAGCTACCAAACGTGCCTATGACCTTGCCCTTGCCATGGAGGCCCGTTGCTATCGGGGAGGCCAGGGGCGAACGAAGATGAAACCTTTGGTTTATCGTAAGTCAGATGGTATTGCCTTAGCCATGGTCCTTGTTTATTTTATCCTGTTACTTGTGGTCAAGCATTTTTTCTAGAAAGGAGCAAAAGGGATGCGGGTACGATTGATTGTAGCTTATGATGGTACCAATTATCATGGCTGGCAGATTCAAAAAAATGCCATTACCGTGGAAGAAATATTGCAGCAGGCTCTCTGTGACCTTTTGCAGGAGCCCATTGAACTGGTGGGGGCAAGCCGTACAGATGCCGGCGTGCATGCCCGGGGAAATGTAGCTGTTTTTGATACCCACACGAGGATACCGGCAGAAAAGATTGCCATTGCAGTAAACCAGCGTTTGCCGGAAGATATTCGTGTGATGCAGTCAGAAGAAGTAGAGGAGCAGTTTCATCCGCGCTATGCTGAGAGCGAAAAGACCTATGAATATCATATCAGCAATGTTCCTATCCAATTGCCCACCAGACGTTTGTATTCGTATTTTGTTTACCTGCCCCTGGACGTGGAAAAAATGCAGGAGGCAGCAAAACTTTTTGTGGGTGAGCACGATTTTGCCGGTTTTTGTTCGGCCAAAAGTCAGGTACAGACAACGGTAAGAACCATTTATGATTGTCAGGTGGAAAAAGAGGGAGATGAAATTTGCATACGGGTACGAGGAAATGGATTTTTGTATAATATGGTTCGGATTATAGCGGGAACACTGGTGGAAGTTGGTTTAGGCAGACGGAAACTATCCACTGTTTCCCAGGCCATTGAAAAGGCAGACAGAAGTTTGGCAGGCCCCACGGCACCGCCGGAAGGACTGACCTTGATAAAAATAGAGTATCAAAATTAAAAATAATTTTTAAAAAAGTGTTGACAAGCACTTTTTTTTATATTATAATCCTATTAAACCTACAAACTTAGTAGGAAAACTAAGAAAAAGAAAGGGGAAAACAGCATGAAGAAGATATTTATCAGAAAGAGTAATTTCATGACCGAGATGTGTTGTTGTAGTTTTATGAACATGTGTAAAACTATGGTTTATTTTCATGCATGTTGTTTCCGTGAATGATAGAATTTGAGAAATGGACAGTATCAGACATTCCGGTTGCATCATTGCAGAGTTGCCAAGTGATTGCGAAACGGGATGTTTTTTGTTGGGTGTAAGAACATGGAATACGATAGTACAAGAAAGAGATGGTGAAACGATGAGTAAATATAAAAACAATAGTATTTTGACAAAATTAATTCATGGAGGAATTTATGGAGATGAAAAAACCGGTTCCGTAAATGTGCCGATTTATCAAACCTCCACCTATGAACAGGAAGTTCCCGGTGTACATAAAGGATATGAATATTCCCGGACGGGAAATCCTACCAGGGAAGCGCTGGAAGCCTTGATTGCAGAATTGGAAAATGGAAAAGCCGGTTTTGCTTTTGCTTCCGGACTGGCAGCAATCACAGCGGTGTTGAGTTTGTTTCGCTCAGGAGATAAGCTAGTGATTTCCGACAACGTATATGGCGGAACATTCCGCATTTTAAATCAGGTATTTGATCGATTTGGCATTGAATTTGTGCTGGCAGATACTACCAGAATAGAAGAAGTGGAAAAGGCTATCGATGAAAAGGTAAAAGCAATTTATATAGAAACCCCTACCAATCCCCTCCTTGGGATTACGGACATTCAGGAAATCTCTAAATTGGCAAAGGGAAAAGGCCTTTTAACCATTGTGGACAATACTTTTTATACCCCTTATCTCCAGCGGCCTATTGAACTGGGGGCAGACATTGTGATTCATAGTGCTACCAAATATCTTGGCGGACACAGTGATTTGATCGCAGGTCTTGTGGTAGTAAATGATGACAAACTGGCAGAAGAAATCGCATTTTTGCAAAATGCAACCGGAGGGATTTTACAGCCCTTTGATTCGTTCCTCTTGATTCGGGGAATTAAGACCTTGGGGTTACGTCTTGACCGCCATGTAGAAAATGCGGAGAAATTGGCAGACTTTCTGGTGGAACATCCGGATGTAAAAAAAGTATATTATCCGGGACTGAAATCCCATCCGGGATATGAGGTAAACGCCAGACAGGCGAAAAACGGGGGTGCAATGATTTCTTTTGAATTGACGGAAAATCATGACATTCATAGCTTTTTCCGCGGACTTGACATTATCTCTTTGGCAGAAAGTTTGGGAGGTGTGGAATCTCTTGTATGCCATCCGGCCTCCATGACCCATGCCGCTATCCCAAAGGACATACGGGATAAAGTGGGAATTACGGAAGGATTGATTCGTCTATCCGTTGGAATTGAGGATGTGGAAGAATTGCAAAAGGATTTGGAACAGGCAATCGTGGCAAGCAGAAGATAATGCACAAAAGGTGCATAGAAAAGAGGCTTTTATGAAATATTATGAATCCATGAAAGAATTAATTGGCAACACACCCATGGTGAAGCTCCCGCATGCGGGGGCGGGCCTGAGGTCAGAGATATATGCAAAACTGGAACTTTACAATCCGGCAGGAAGCGTAAAAGACCGCGTTGGCGAATATATGGTGGCAGATGCGGAAAAGCGGGGAATCTTGAAACCGGGAGGCACAATAGTAGAGGCAACGGCGGGAAATACAGGCATTGGAATTGCCTTTGCCGCGTTGAACCGGGGCTATCATATCATATTTGTGGTGCCCACCAAGTTTTCCGAGGAAAAACAGCAACTCATGAAGGCACTTGGAGCCGAATTGATACATACTCCACGGGAAGAAGGAATGCAGGGGGCTGTAAAAAAGGCCGAAGAATTGAAAGCGGAAATTCCCGATGCGGTATCCTTAGAACAGTTTAAGAATCCAAGCAATCCCCGGGCACATTATGAAACAACCGGCCCGGAAATTTATGAGGCATTGGATGGAAAGATTGACTATGTTGTGCTTGGTGCCGGAAGTGGTGGAACATTTACCGGAATTCTGAGTTATTTGAAAGAAAAGAATCCGGCAATAAAGGGGGTTTTGGCAGACCCCATCGGCTCTACCATTGGTGGCGGCACCCATGGAGATTATAATATAGAAGGAATTGGAAATGATTTTATTGCAGATACTATGAATATCGATTTGGTAGATGAAGTAATTAAAATAGCCGATGATGAGGCATTTGAAGCGTCGCGCAAATTGGCGGCAACGGAGGGGATTTTTGCAGGGACTTCCTCCGGAGCAGCTTACGTGGCGGCAGAAAAGATTGCTGCCAGAGAAGAGGGAAAACGGATTGTGGCAGTTTTCCCGGACCGAGGAGATCGATATTTTAGTGCACATTTGTATGAATAAAGCAGAAGCAGGAATCAAACATTGACAGACAGAAATAGAAAGGTGGCAAGGACATGGAAGGAAGACCGGAACTCTTTCGATTGAAAAATGTATCGAAAGTTTATAGGACAAAAAATGCATCCGTGGTGGCATTGGATGATATCAGTTTCCAAATTAAAGAAGGAGAAATCTTTGGTATCATCGGCATGAGCGGAGCCGGAAAAAGCACTTTGGTGCGAACCTTGAATCGTCTGGAAAACATAGACCATGGTGAAATTTTATTCGAGGATAAAAATCTTCATGAATTGTCCGGAAAAGAATTGCGAAAAGTACGACAGTCCATGGGAATGATTTTTCAAGGGTTTCATCTGTTGTCACAGCGTACCGTAATGGACAATGTGATTCTTGCTATGAAAATTGCCGGAGTCAAGGGAAGCGAGAGAAAAAAGAGAGCCATGGAAATGCTGAGGCTGGTTGGTTTGGAAGACAAGGCCAAGGTTTATCCCTCTCAACTCAGTGGCGGACAAAAGCAGCGTGTTGCCATTGCAAGAGCACTGTCGGTGAATCCTAAAGTGTTGTTGTGTGATGAGGCTACCAGTGCACTGGACCCCAAGATAACGGAAGAAATTCTGGATTTGTTGAAGGAAATCAATCAAAAGATGAAATTGACCATCATCATTATTACCCATGAAATGTCTGTGATTGAGAAAATATGCCACCGGGTAGCCATTATTCATAAAGGAAAACTGGCAGAACTGGGACCGGTGGATGAAATATTTACCAGACCAAAGACAGAGGCGGCAAAACGACTGGTATTTCCGGCAAAACAGGAATTGAATCCCTTTGATATGACCGACCGGCGATGTGTCCGAATCGCCTTTGACGGGCATTCTGCAAGAGAACCAATTATTGCGGATTTGGTGGAACATACAGGAGAAAAGGTGAATATCCTTTGTGCCAATACCAAAAGTGTAAATGGACTCGGGTACGGACAGATGATTGTGGAACTGCCACGAGAGGAAGAAGCGGCAGAACATGTGCTTCAATATTTAAAAGATGTAGGAGTATTTGCATCGGAAGTTACACAGGAGGAGGTGGAAGAAGCATGACACCGGAGATTTGGAATATGATAGGAAATGGCGTCCTTGAGACGATTCAGATGACGATACTGGCTACAATTTTTGCCTATATCGGGGGGCTTCCCCTTGGGATTTTCCTGGCGGTTACAGGGAAAGGAAATTTTTTGGAAAATAAAATAGCAAATGGAATTCTTGGTGTGATTGTCAATGTATTTCGCTCTATCCCATTTTTGATTCTTTTGGTTTTGCTGATTCCATTGACAAGATTTTTGACGGGAACCTCAATTGGAACCACAGCCACCATCGTTCCTTTGACCATTGGAGCCATTCCCATTGTGGCACGAATGGTGGAAGGATCACTGCAGGAAGTTCCTTCGGGAATATTGGAAGCGGCACAAGCCATGGGGGCTTCCCCGGCAAGGATTATATTTTCTTTTATGCTTCCGGAGGCCATGCCCTCACTGCTTTTAGGAGCAGCCATCAATCTTGCAACCGTCCTTGGATATTCTGCCATGGCGGGATTTGTAGGAGGTGGAGGGCTGGGAGCAATTGCCATCCAGTATGGATATTATCGATATCAAACGGATGTGCTTATCGTTACGGTTGTAATACTTGTACTTATCGTACAGGTATTTCAAGAAGCCGGAATACGGCTTTCGAATATAAAGCGACATTCATAAATTGAAAGGAGAGATTGATTATGAGAAAAAAACTGATTTCTGTTGTATTGATTACGACATTGATTGCCGGGGTGCTTACCGGATGCGGAAGTGGGAAAGAGAGCAATAGCAGCCAGGAGGCAACACAAACATCGGAAACCACATTGAAAGTTGGGGCATCTTTGACACCCCATGCAGAGATTTTGGAAAAGGCCAAACCCATCCTTGCCAAAGAAGGAGTAAATCTTGAAATTGTGAAGATTGAAGATACGGTAACGCCAAATACCGGATTGGTGGAAAAAAGCCTGGATGCTAACTTTTTCCAGCATCAGCCTTATTTGGATGATTTCAATAAAGAAAATAAGACAGATCTTGTATCTGCCGGCGCTGTGCATTATGAACCATTCGGCATTTATGCAGGGAAAGTAAAAGATTTGTCCGCATTGCCGGAGGGTGCTACCGTCGCTGTGCCAAACAATGTGACCAATGAAGCAAGAGCACTTTTGCTTTTGCAGCAGGAAGGTCTTCTGAAATTAAAAGACGGTGTGGATATCAAAGCTACCATCAATGATATTGTGGAAAATACAAAAAATATCAAGTTTAAGGAGATTGCGCCGGAACAGCTGGTTCGCTCCCTTCCGGATGTGGATGTGGCAGTTATCAATGGAAATTATGCCATTGAAGGAGGACTTCATGTAAAAGATGCCCTGGCTGTAGAATCCAATCAGTCGGTGGCAGCAAAGACATATGCCAATATCATAGCCGTACGAAAAGAAGACCAGGAAAATGAAGCAGTGAAGAAACTGGTTACGGTACTTCAAAGCGAAGAAATTAAGAAATACATTAATGATACTTATGATGGTGCAGTTGTACCAATTGAGTAATAAATATAATTAAAAAAGAAAAGAAAAGGAGAAAAAATTATGGCAAGAGTACAATTTGTAAAACAGGACGAAGTAACAGGAAAAGCAAAAGAGGCTTATGATGCATTGGCATCCCAGGGCAAACTCACCAATATGAAGCAAGCACTTTTACAGGATTATGCAACCTATGATGCTTTCATGGGATGGTATACTTCCTGGGGAAGACTGGTGGAAATCATCGGAGAAAAAGCTGCTACTATTTATGCCCATGCGGTGTCTACTACAAACGGATGCCTTCTGTGCTCCTTATTTTTCATCAGTGATTTGAAGGCACTGGGATTGAATCCGGATGAATTGTCATTGGATGAAAAGGAAGAGGTTTTGGTAGATTTGGCACAGCAAATCGTAAAAGATCCTACATCGGTAAGCGATGAAGTGTTTGAAAAATTGAAATCTTTCTTTAGTGACAGCGAAATCGTGGCAATTGTAGGTTTTGCTACTCAGATGATTGCCACCAACAATTTCAATTCCGTATTGAAAATTGATGTGGATGAAAGATTGCTTCCGATTCAGGGAGAATTTAAACCGGCAACCTGGAGAGAAAATATTAAATAAGAAAGTTCATACCGTAAGATATTTTTCAAAAGAAAGATAAAATCAGAGGAAAGGAAGGAAAGAAACGATGGTAAATTTTCAATATTGCAATCCGGCCAAAATTGTATTTGGTGCGGGCTCCGAAAAGGAGATTGAGAGATTGTTACAAGAAGAGGGAGCAACTTCACTCTTGATGGTATACAGTGGAGATTTTATAAAAGAACTGGGTATCTATGATGTGGTGAAAAGTGCTTGCGAATCGTTACATATTGCTTTTTATGAAAATGGTTCTGTGGTTCCCAATCCTTCCATTCAACTGGTGAGAGAACTGGCAGAGCAGGGAAAGAAGAATCAGGTGGACTTTGTATTGGCAGTGGGTGGAGGAAGTGCTATTGATACGGCAAAAGCCGTAGCACTTTCCATCCCTTATGAAGGGGATCCGTGGGATTTCTTTGATAAGGGGGTAAACCCAGGTCAGGTATTGCCGATCGGAGTTATTTCCACCTTGCCAGCCAGCGGCTCGGAGACATCTAATTGTGCCATCTTGTCCAACAAAGAGTGGAAACTTGGCTTTGAAGATGACCGAATTATTCCGAAGTTTGCCATTATGAACCCGGAATTTACGCTGGGGCTTCCGGCATATCAGACATCCTGTGGTGTGGCAGATATCTTATCCCATCTGCTGGAGCGTTATTTTTCCGATGTGGCCCATACCGATGTTACGGATTATTTGATTGAGGGGGCAGTCAATGCACTTTTGATAAATGGAAGACGACTGGTGGAGAATCCGCAAAATCTGGATGCCAGAGCAGAAATTCAGTGGCTTGCTTCCATTGCCCACAATAATCTTTTAGATACGGGGCGTGAGGCAGATTGGGGTTCACATCGAATTGAACATGAACTCAGTGCCCAATACGGATTGACCCACGGCGAGGGAATGGCAGTGGTGATGACTGCATGGACCCGAAGGATTGCAACGGAAAAACCGTACAAACTGGCACAACTTGCCACGCGGGTATTTCATGTAGATGCCTATGATTATACGGAAGAGGAACGTGCAGAGATTTTGTCTGAAAAATTGCAGGAATTTTTCAAATCCTTGCATTTGAAGACCACCTTAAGAGAACTTTCCATCGATGAAACACATTTTGAAGAAATGGCAGACCGCGCTACCAAACATGGAACACAGACAGTGGGACATTATGTGGCTTTAGATAAGGAAAAAATAATTGACATCCTGAAAGCTGCGTTGTAAATTTTATGTGTAACATGATTTGAACCGGAAAAGTTAATGTGGTAAAAGAAGGAGGAGAGAAGGATGATTTTTAATAAAAGTAATCTGTATCAGGATTTTGAATATGAAAATGCAGAGGATATGCCGGACGCACTTCCTCTCAATATTATCAGTGGAGGATGTCATTTGTATGGATACTTGCTGAAACCAGGTGCAGTTTACCAGGGTCCCCATCCTGCGGTTGTGATGTTTCACGGATTCCCGGGATATACCACCAATAATGATTTGGAATATGCTTTGATGCGTATGGGTTGTGTGGTAATTCATGTCAATCATCGTGGTGCATGGGGAAGCGAGGGAAATTATCTTTTTTCCAACCTTGTGGACGATGCGGTGGCTATCGCCAAATGGGCTCACAATCCGGCGACGACGGAACGATACAATATTGATGAAAATGCGATTTTTCTTGTGGGTCACAGTATGGGTGGAATGAC
>JALEKC010000027.1 GCA_022769325.1 Eubacterium sp.
CAAAAAATAAAAGAGCCCAAGGGGCTCGGCCAGTAAATGTAGTGCGGTTGGTGAATTTTTTCAAGCGTCTTTAGACGCAGGCAGGGAACAGCGGCTTATAGCCGCAGAACAAACCACCGGCTAAGCCGGTGGTCATGATTAAAAAAGTACTTGCATTTTCTTAGAGAAGGAGATATAATAACATTCAATCTGAGAATCTCAGAATTCAAAATCAGTAAGGACAAGTCGTCCATGGACTCAAATGACTTAGTGAAAATCAATGTAAAGGGAGGATTCTATGATTAAAAAATGGAAAAAAAGTTTGATGGCACTGGTATTGGTAGCAGGGCTTATTTTTGGTAACCTTGGAGGGAATGGAATTGTTATTTTTGCAACGGAAATTGCCTCAGGAACCATAGGCGGAATACGTTGGGACCTTGATTCGGAAGGGACACTTTTATTCCGTGGTTCCCCGAAATTTCCGCTGTTGGAACAGGATAAAATCCCATGGCATGAATATGCTGGAAGAATTAAGGCTGTTACTTTCGAAATTACGTCGGTTCAGGACGGAGATTTGACAAATTATTTTTACAATTGCGTGAATTTGCAAAGTGTAGGTGATTTGCCAGAGGGGATTCGGAATCTTACCCAGACCTTTCAAAACTGTCGTTCTCTTCGTTCTGTAGGAAAAATTCCGAATTCGGTGGAGACGATGGAAAGAACCTTTCAAAATTGTACCAGTTTGAACCAAACCATCACCATACCTCAAAATGTGAAAGTGGTAAGGGGAGTTTTTCAGGGATGTACAACTTTGACAAGAGTGCCGCAAATCGAAACGACTCAGGTAAAGGATTATTCTTATTTGATGGAAGATACGGCAATATCCAGTCCCATTGACATTCCGGAGGGAGTTACAGATGTGACAGCTACATTCTCCGGATGCAAGAATTTAAAGCGGGCACCAGACTTGCCGGAGGGGATTTTAAAAGCGGCAAAGTGCTTTTATAAATGTGAATCCATTGTCAGTCCCCCAGTGATTCCTTCCACAGCGGAGGATATCAGTAGCATGTTTGAGGGGTGTAAAAAACTAACATCGGCACCGGATATTCCAGCGGGAGTCGACGATATGTCGCGATGTCTGGCAGGTTGTGTATCCGCCAGCGGACAGATGACAATTTATGCGATTATCAATGAAAAAGCAAAATATAGTAAGTTTGCGGGAACCACAGCGTTTTGTGATTCCAGTGCCAATGGAGAGTTTCTGGGAGCTGCCGGAAGCGGTATGGCGGTGAATTACATTGCGAATAATTCCCACTTAATCCGAAGTTATCTTTCCGAAGGATGGAATTGCGGAAATCTGGAATTGACAGGGGAGTGGGGAAAACTAAAAGTGGGAAGTAAGGTGCCTCAAAGCCTCTCCGATTGTTCCATCCGGGAACTTTCTTCGGTTACGTATACAGGAAAAGCCATATGTCCGAGCCCGGAGGTGTATTATGGAAAGACAAAATTGGTTGTGAACACAGATTATACCATATCCTATAGCAATAATACCAATGCCGGAACAGCAAAGGTGACATTGACGGGGATTGGGAATTATTCCGGCACAAGAGTTATGTTTTTTACCATTGGAAAGGCTGCATTAACAGGCGTTAAATCACAGTCATATCAGGGAATATATGATGAAAAAGCACATAGGATTTCGTTACAGATACCAGAGGGGGCCACTGCTACATATGGTACAAAAAGTGGAGAATACACATTAAAATCCATTCCGACCTATACCCTTCCGGGAACCTATACAACCTATTATCAGGTGACAAAAGCAAATTATACGACGATTTCCGGAAATGCTACCGTTACCATTGCCCAGGGAACCATGCCGGTTGCTGCCAATGGGTACCAGGGTGTCTATGATGGGACATATCATGGGATAACGGTAACAGCAGTAGCAGGAGCGCAGGTTAAATATGGAACGACAAGTGGGAAGTATACAGCTGTAGAATCACCAAAATACAAGGATGTTGGAATGTATACGATATATTATCAAGTGACAAAAGCCGGATATGCCACCGTTACCGGAAAGCAGCAGATTGTAATTCGAAAGCAAGTGGTTCAAAAGGTAGATTTCCCTACTACGTCGCAAATGGAATACGAAAAAACACTGGCGGATATTAAACTAAGCAAGCAGGAGGATGAACGAGGGAGATTTTATTGGCAAAATGCTAAGACGATTCCCACGGTGGATGATACCTCAGCTATTATGTGCTATGAACCCTTTGATAAAAAAAATTATGATTATAGCCAAGTAGAGGGGTTTGATGCATCAAGCGGAGTGGTTAAGCGAGATATATCTATTTCCATCCTTCGAAAGAAAGGAAGGTTACCTGCGGTATCGGTAAGTTTTCTGGCCGAGGGGGATACCATTGAACAATCGGTTATCCAATATGAAGAGAATGAAATGGGAGAGTTTTTCTGGGCAAAGCCGGAAGAAGTGGTGACAGAAAAAAAAGAAGAATATGCCATGATATTTAAACCGAAAGACATGCGTAATTATGATTGGAGCCATTTAAGCCCTTATGAACTGGAGTGGAATTCCTTTCTGATAACGCAAAAGGTGGATGTTGTGCCTTATCCGGAACCCATGGAAATCGTATATGGGGAAACATTAGGAAGTAAGCCCTTTGTGGGAAAAAATCCATCTGTTACATACCGGTGGGAAGACGAAAAATGGATGCCTTCTGAGACCGGTCGGTTTAAACTTTGGATTCGCTATCAGGAAAGGGATATTGAAAGAGAGATGGAAGTGGTGGTGCAAAAAAGAAAGCCACAGTATGTGGTTCCCGTTTTGCCATCCATAAGTTATGATCCCGAAAAAACATTGGAAGAGGTTAAGCTTCCGGAGCAGTGGCATTGGGTAAATCCTACATTGGTTCCACAGGTAGAAAGTCCGGCTTATGAAGCCTATTTTGAACCAGAGGATGTGGAACATTATCAAGTCGTCTATGAAAAAATCCCACTTCATGTGGAAAAAGCAGAACCAATGGTTTCCGTACCATATATTCAGGCGTACATGCAGGGAGAATTCATGCAATTAAACGAAATAACCCTTCCCGCCGGATGGCAATGGAAAAATCCGGAACTTTCCATAGCGGAAGGAGAACATGAGATAGATGCCATTTATATGCCGGAAGATACAAAAAATTATAAGCAATGGGAGGGAAAAATAAGAGTATCTATACAAAAGAAAGCAGAAGAAGGCCAAAAGCCGGAGGAAAGTGCCAACCCAGAAACAAGTGCCAACCCAGAAACAAGTGCCAGACCGGAGGGGAGTGCCAGACCGGGGGAGAGCGCTAGACCGGGGGAGAGTGCCAGACCGGGGGAGAGCGTCAGACCGGAGGGGAGTGCCAGACCGGAGGGAAGTGCCAGACCGGAGACAAGTGCTACACCGGGGGAAAGTGCTAGACCGGAGGAGAGCGCCAGACCGGAGGGAAGTGCCAAGCCGGGGGGAAGTGCCAAGCCGGAGGGAAGTGCCAAGCCGGAGGGAAGTACCAAGCCGGAGATAAGTGCCAGACCAGAGGCAAGTGCTTTGCCGGGCATGAGCCAGGAACCAAAAGGAAGTGCAACTCCGGAAATCAGCAGCAATGAGGGAGTTCATGAAAAACAGGAAGAGAGTAAGACAGAAGTGAAAAAAGATGCGGTCCTGCCTCTCCCACAGAACGCACAATCTGCAAAAACATCGGTTTTTGGGGTGAAAACGAAGAAAAACACAAAAACAAAGATAGGTAAAGTGAAGTTTAAGAAAATAGTCTATCGAAAAAAGAAAATTAGATTGTTGTGGAAAAGAGTCAAAAAAGCTAATGGTTATCACGTTGCCTTTTTCAAGCGAAAAAATGGGAAAACCAGAATGGTGAAGTTTACAAAGAAAAATACACTTACCCTTTCCTGGAATGGAATTGGTAAGTGTTATGTAAAAATACGGGCATATCGAATCCAAAAAGGGAAAAAAACATATGGCCCTTGGGGACCGTGCAAACGTGTGAAAAAAGGTTAATTTTTATCAGTCAAGAAACGCACTTTAGCATCGTGGTTTTTTGGAATATCTCCGATATAAGCGGAGTGAATGTCAGAGGATTGGGCACAACGAGAGCAATATTCACCAAAGCGAATCGGTGTGCCACATCCCAGACAATGAATGAAAATATTGGATTTCTCAGGAATTTCCAGTTTCCCCTCCCGCAGAAAAGCGGATATTTTTGAAGGTGAAATTCCGGTTTTTTTCGCCAGTTCAATGGCATTGGTGGGACCATTTTCGTTGAGATATTTTTTGATTTTTCCATAATCACTCATTAATTCCGTACCACATCTATCACACACAAAGATACCGGAGTATTTGTAATGCATCTGTAAGGAACAGTTTGGACAGAATTGTTTCGTTTCCTGGTCAGGAAGCGTCAAGTGGTAATCTTTTTCTTTCATAAAACATTTCCCCTTTACTATTCTATAATCATATTGTAATGGATTTTAACAAAAAATGCAATTTTTTTTAGAATTTTGGTAAAAATACTCAAAATTACACTTGTAGAATAAAATGAAGTAGTGTATAATGTAAAAGATGTTACAAAATTATAAAGTTATTATGCGAGATTGTTAAGACAATATTAAACTTAATGGAGGAAGATGTGAGAAAAGTAAGTGATTTTAGCAAGCAGAGAAAACGAGTGCTTGCCCTGACAGTTGTTTTTTCTATGGCTCTTTCAACAGGAATTCCACAGAAAAACATTTATGCGGAGGAACAGACAGTATCTCCGGCAGCAGTAAGTGCTGTGGTGGCAAATGAGCAGCCTGTCCAGCCTACTATCATTCCAGCTCCGGAACCGACGATAGAGCCGATTGTTCAACCAACGGTGACACCACAAAATACGTTGGTAGTAAAGAAGAAAAAATGCTCCTATCCAAAGAAAATTTATGAAGGACAGCAGTTTACATTAAAAGGAATGCTGAAAGCCAATCATAAAATTCAAAAGGTGAAAGCCAGTATCATTGACAAAGAAGGCAAAAATACGGTGACGATACAGAAAAAAGGTGCGGGCAAAAAATTTGACTTAAAGAAAATTGACAATGAGATTCATTTTTCAAAATTAGAGGCCGGAGCATATACCTACGAAGTTAAGGTGTCGGATGCTTATGGGAATGAGCAAGTGGCTTTGGATAAAGAATTTAAAGTAAAAGAAAGTACCTGGGTCTGGCCGGTAGATGGCGGTTCCAAAGGGGATGGATTTCATTGTAACTGTTCTGTACATCATGGTGCTCATTATGGAATTGATATAAGAGGGGTATCCAAGGGAACTGCTATTAAGAGCATAGGTGACGGAACCGTGGTTTATGCAAAATATCATAACGCCGCAAGAAATGCTTCTTTTGGTAAATTGGTTGTTGTATATCATGGAAAGGGAATCTATTCATATTATGCACATTGTAGTAAGATACGATGCAAAGTAGGAGACGTTGTGAAAAAAGGAGATGTGATTTCCACTGTGGGAAATACAGGTGCTTCATACGGCGCGCATCTGCATTTGGAACTTCGCAAAGGTCCTGCCTTTTCAGGAAACTACAACAGTTATGACTTTTTGGACAAATATACATATAAACAATTTGATCCTATGAAATATCTTAGGAAAAGCAGATAGAAAAAGAGATTACTCCGTCTCCTCAGAAGGACGGAGTAATTTTTTTACAGCAAAGGCATACAAATCATCGCTGCTTGTACGCCAATTATTGCAGATGTGCAAGGCATCCTCTTCATCCGGAACCGATAAACGAAGTTCGAAAATAGGAGCATTCTTTTCAATCAAACGGCAGGTTGCCGTATATTCCCCATTGGCATTTTTGTTATAATCACTGATTAGAGTAACTTTTTGCACTATTTCATGATTGTTTTCTTTTAAATACTCATCAATTTCCTGACGAATTTCCCGGGACAACGTATTTCCGAACAATTCCAATGTCTTTTTTCCGGCAGGAGTAATCTCATAATATGAGGTATTATACGTATTGGAACAGCGGATTAAGTCGGCGTCCAATAATTCAGCAAAAGCATTTTGCACATTAAAATAATTGGTATATTCATGTTCTGTAATATAATCCGAAATCAATCCAAAGGTCAAAGGGGATTCGATTTCGTTCAATGTGTATAAAATAATCAATTTATAAATGGTAAAAGCTTCATTCATGTTTCAGATACTCCTTTCCTTGCCAAATATCCTGCAATTTCAGTTGTTTATGAATTTCATTTAAGACTTCTCGCTTGTGGCTGCTCCATAGGGGCGCCAGCAACAAATCTTTTGGACCATCTCCGGTAAGTCGGTGTATCACCATCTCCGGCGGTAGTTTCGCAATTGCCTTAAGAACCAAATGGATATAGGCTTCTTTTGTAAGAACCGGATACTCGCCGGAAAGATACAAGTCAGCCAGGTCAGTTCCCTTTAATATATGTAATAAATGAATTTTTATTCCATCGGAATGGCAGGCTGTGACATGATCTAATGTGGCCAAAAAATCTTTTTCGGATTCCCCGGGAAGGCCGGCTATCACATGGGTAACTACTTCTAAGCCCAGGCTCTGCAAGCTGGAGACGGCGTTATCATATACCGATAAGGGATATCCGCGCCGAATCAAACGGGCGGTGGATTCTTTGCTGGTCTGCAATCCAAGTTCTACCATAACCGGCTTGATTTTATTACATTCTGAAAGTAAATCAAGAACCTCTGGTGGAAGGCAGTCCGGTCTTGTAGCAACAGAAAGCATGACAACATCCGGATGAGCCAACGCCTCTTTGTATATTTTTTCCAGATAAGAAAGGGGGCCGTAGGTGTTGGTAAAGGATTGAAAATAGGCAATAAACTTACGTCCTACTTGTTTTCTCTTTGAAATCCCCTGAATGCCCTGAGAAATCTGTGCCGTAACAGAAGAAGATAAAGGTGCCGCAAAATCTCCGGAACCCCTTCCACTGCAAAATAGGCAGCCCCTGGAATCCAGTGTACCATCCCGGTTCGGGCAGGTTAAACCACCATCCAGAGAAATTTTATAAACCTTTTCCCCAAAACGGTGTTTCATTTCATAATCCAAAGAATGATAGGGCTTTTCTCCCCACATTTTTCTAGTCATGGATATGCTCTTTCACAGCGGCACTTACCACATCTGCCACGCGAGGATCAAAAGCTTCCGGAAGAATATGATCTTCGTCCAGTTCCTCCGCAGGAACAAGAGATGCCAGTGCCAGGGCAGCAGCCAATTTCATTTCTTCTGTGATTTGAGTAGCACGTCCCTCGAGAGCACCTTTAAAAATACCCGGGAATGCAACCACGTTATTAACCTGATTTGGAAAATCAGAACGGCCGGTACCTACCACTTTTGCTCCGGCTTTTTTTGCTTTATCCGGCATTATTTCAGGGGTCGGATTGGCCATAGCAAAAAGGATGGCATCCGAATTCATGGAAGCTACCATTTCTTCCGTGACAATATTGGGGGCAGAAACTCCTACAAAAATGTCGGCACCAACAAAGGCATCTGCTAATGTTCCTGATTTTCCCTCCAGATTTGTCACCTTCATCATTTCCTGCTGCATCCAATTGAGATCTTTGGAATCTTTATTTAATATGCCGGATTTGTCACAAAGGGTCAGATTTGGAAAACCGTAACGAAGGAGCAATTTGCTGATGGCAATTCCGGCAGAACCGGCACCGTTTACCACAATTTTACAATCTTCTTTTTTCTTTCCGGTTACTTTCAGAGCGTTGATAATACCGGCTAATACAACAATGGCGGTTCCATGCTGGTCATCATGAAAAACAGGAATATCTAAAAGCTCCTTCAAGCGGCTTTCAATTTCAAAACAGCGGGGAGCGGAGATATCTTCCAGGTTAATGCCGCCAAAAGCAGGGGCAATATTTACCACAGTCTGAATAATTTCTTCCGTATCCTGGGTATCCAGGCAGATAGGAAAGGCATTGACATTGCCAAATTCCTTAAACAATACGGCTTTTCCTTCCATTACCGGCATGGCAGCTGCGGCGCCGATGTTTCCCAGTCCCAGCACAGCACTTCCGTCGGAAACCACTGCTACGGTGTTGGATTTTATCGTATATTGGTAAGCTGCTTCCTTATCTTCCGCAATCACTTTGCAAGGCTCAGCGACGCCGGGAGTATAAGCAAGAGCTAAATCTTCTCGGGATTTTACTTCGCATTTGGGTGTTGTCTCAATTTTTCCATTCCATTCTTTGTGTAAAGCAAGAGCTTTTTCACTATTTGTCATTTAAATCCTCCGTTCTTTGAGGGAAATCCCTCTTCATTTTTTTGCATACACATCTATCTTATCACTTTTAGATAGGAAAAACAATATAAATACAATTAAAATAATTTATGGGGTTGTGTATTTTGAAAAAAATGGTACAATAAGTATAAGTAGAGGTAAATTAGGGAAAGAGAATATTGGAAAAGCGGATAGCACGCAGAAAAAGATAGCAGAGAATGGAGAAGATTATGAGATTTGAAGAGGCAAAACAGAAGTGCGAGAAAGCCGGTCAGGGACATTTATTGGCTTACTTTGATGAACTCACCGGAGAGGAACAGGTAAATCTATTGGATCAGATTGAAAAATTGGATATTACATTATTAGATTTACTGAAGAAGGACTCGAAAGAGGTGGAAAAGGGAATACTGGAACCACTGGGAGCAGTAACTTTGGAAGAGATACAGCAGGAAAAAGAGGAATATCTCCAATTGGGAACCAAAGCTATTCAGGCAGGGAAAGTAGGGGCCGTGCTTTTGGCAGGAGGACAGGGAACCCGGTTGGGACTGGATAAACCCAAGGGAATGCTGAATGTAGGGGTAAATAAAGAACTCTATTTGTTTGAACAGCTGATTCATAATCTTATGCAGGTGGTGGATCAGACCGGAGCATGGGTTCCCCTCTTTGTTATGACAAGCGAGAAAAATAACGAAGATACAGTTCAGTTTTTCAAGGAGAAAAGGTTCTTTGGATATAATGAAGAATATGTATTTTTCTTTGTTCAGCAAATGGCACCTTCTGTTAATTATGAAGGGAAAATCTATATGGAAGACAAGGGGCGTATCTCCACATCACCAAATGGAAATGGTGGGTGGTTTATTTCCATGGCCAATGCCGGTCTTTTGAAAAAAGTGAAAGAACTTGGAGTAGAGTGGCTCAATGTATTTTCTGTCGATAATGTATTGCAAAAAATTGCCGACCCGATTTTCGTCGGTGCCGTTTTGAAACACCAGTGTGTAAGTGGCTCCAAAGTAGTTGCCAAAGCGGATCCCTATGAAAAAGTTGGCGTTCTTTGCCTGGAAGATGGGAAACCTTCCATCGTGGAATATTATGAAATGACAGAAGAAATGATACATTTGCGTGACAAACAGGGAAAATTGTTGTATAATTATGGTGTGATTTTAAATTATCTTTTCTCTGTAGAGGCACTTGAGAAGATCGTAAACGAAAATCTCCCAACGCATATTGTTGAAAAGAAGATTCCATACATGGATGAAACAGGAAATGTAGTAAAGCCGGAAAAACCAAATGGTTATAAGTTTGAAACATTGGTATTGGATATGATACATAGGATGGACAACTGTTTGTCTTTTGAAGTGGAGCGTGAAAAAGAATTTGCTCCGATTAAAAATGCAACCGGAGTAGATTCCCTTGAAAGTGCCAGAGTTTTAATGAAAAAAAATGGAATTGAATTTTAGATGTCGGGGTAAAAATACATTTTGACCTTGGCAGCATTTTTAGGGATAAGATATAGAAAGGACGATGGAATGGATTTCACAAAATTATCATTAAAAGAACTTCGTGAAATGGCAAAAGAAAAAGGACTTAGTAAAGTGTCCGGTTTGCGAAAAGCGGAGTTAATCGAAGAATTAAAAAAAGCAGAGATTCTTTCCCAAAGTGTGGTTCGCCCGGTTAAACCAGTAGAAACACCGGAAACGAAAAAGGCAGAGCCAAAGGTGGAAAGAAAGCCAATACAGGAGAAGAAAAACGAACCGGAAAAAGAAAAAAAGGTATATACCTATGTTCCGTCCCAGAATAATACAAGAAATAATCGTGGACGTGGCGGGGCAACTTCGCATAGTACTTATCAAGGCAATAACTATAGCAATTCCGGTGCACAAAGCAATGTGCAAAATCAATCCCAGAATTATTCTCATACTGGGCCACAGGAGATGGCTCATCAGGAACCGGCAACGGAGATTCGCAATGAATCCCACGGTGAAGTTTTGCAAGAGCCCATTCAATATCGAACCATTGAGGAAGTGATTCGTGCCGGCTTGATTACCATAGCCAAAGATCGTCATGTACTGGATGTGCATCCGACAGAAATCAAGGAATTGGATAGTGGTATCACCAAAAAAGGCATTTTGGAAATTATGCCGGAAGGGTATGGATTTATCCGTTGCGATAATTTCCTACCGGGAGATAATGATGTCTATGTATCGCCCGCTTTCCTTCGGAGATTCGGACTTCGTACCGGTGATATTATAGAGGGAAATCTTCGGGTTCGGACACAAAATGAAAAATTTAGTGCCCTTCTTTATATGACAAAGGTCAATGAACGTCCTATTACCTATCTGGCTCATCGGAACAAATTTGAAGAACTGACTCCGATTTTTCCAAATAAAAGAATTCATCTGGAGACAGATAAGTCCAGTGTTTCCATGCGAATGCTGGATTTGATTGCACCGATTGGAAAGGGACAACGTGGTATGATTGTGTCCCAGCCAAAAACTGGAAAAACGACTTTGCTGAAGCAAGTGGCAAGTGCCATTACACACAATTATCCGGAAATGCATCTGTTGATTCTTTTGATTGACGAACGTCCGGAGGAAGTTACAGATATCAAGGAATCCATTGCCGGTGAGAAAGTGGAAGTTATTTATTCTACCTTCGATGAACTTCCGGAGAATCATAAACGTGTTTCCGAGATGGTCATTGAGCGGGCGAAACGTCTCGTGGAAGGTGGCGATGACGTGGTAGTTCTTTTGGATAGTATTACGCGTCTGGCAAGAGCATATAACCTGACGGTGACGCCAAGTGGACGTACTCTTTCCGGTGGTTTGGATCCGGCTGCCCTTCATATGCCAAAACGATTCTTTGGTGCTGCAAGAAATATGCGTGAAGGAGGAAGCCTGACTGTGCTTGCTACGGCATTGGTGGATACCGGAAGCCGTATGGATGATGTTGTTTTTGAGGAATTTAAGGGAACTGGTAATATGGAACTGGTTTTAGACAGACATTTATCGGAAAAAAGAGTTTTCCCAGCCATTGATATTCAAAAGTCCAGCACACGTCGAGAAGATTTGCTGTTGAGTCAGGATGAGCTGGAAGCCGTTTATATCATGCGGAAAGCACTGGGCTCTTCCAATACGGAAAACAATCTTGAGCAGATTATCAATCTGTTCCGCAGAACCAAAAATAACAAAGAATTTATCGAAACCATTAAAAAAATCAAGCTTCATTAAAAATTGCTTGCATTTTATGAAAAAGCATGATACAATAAGAAAGCCGATTTTGAGAAATGATACATTTTTTAGTAAAATAGAAGTAGTGAGGTGAAAATCATGAGAGAGGGAATCCATCCAGAATATTACCAGGCAAAGGTTGTTTGCAACTGTGGTAATGAATTCGTAACAGGTTCAACAAAAGAAGATATTCATGTTGAAGTATGTTCCAAATGCCATCCATTTTATACAGGACAGCAGAAGTCCATGGCAGCTCGTGGTGCGATTGATAAGTTCAATCGTAAATATGGCTTAAAATAAGCAGATAATGAACACATAAAGGCTCCGCAAGTTTCTGTATCGAAAGGTACTTGAGACCTGCGGAGTTGTTCTATATAAAATAGTTCACGCTGAATGGAGGCAAGATATGAAATATTCAGGAATTGGTGGCCAAGCAGTCATTGAAGGCGTAATGATGAAAGGCAGCAGTCAATATGCAGTTTCCGTGCGAAAGCCAGATGGGGAAATCGAAGTTAAAGTTGAAAATTATAAGAGTCTGAAAGAACGATATGCAATTGCCAATGTACCTGTTATCCGAGGGATTTTTGCCTTTGCAGAATCTCTTAAAATGGGAATGGGAACATTGAATTACTCGGCAAGTTTTTGGGAAGAAGAAGAAAAAGAAAATTCAAAGGAGAAACAAAATACCAATGATATACTGATGGGATTGATGCTTGTTATTGCCATCGTACTAGCAATTGGTCTTTTTGTATTATTGCCATTTTTTATTTCGGAACAATTGAGTCGAATTATTCCTTCTATTCAACTACGGGGATTGATTGAAGGCGTGATTCGAGTGGCTATATTTGTGGCATATGTAAAAGCGATTTCTCTGATGGAGGACATTCGCCGTGTATTCATGTATCATGGAGCAGAGCATAAATGCATTAATTGCATTGAAAATGGACTGGAATTGACGGTTGAAAATGCCAAAAAACAGACAATGGTACATAAGCGTTGTGGCACCAGCTTTATGCTGGTTGTTATGCTTGTGAGCATCCTTTTATTTATGTTTATTTCCGTACCTAATATATGGATTCGTATGGTGCTTCGCATTTTATTGATTCCCATTATTGCCGGAGTGTCCTATGAGTTTATTTCTCTGGCAGGTAAATCGGAAAATTCTCTGGTGAATGTATTGAGTAAACCGGGGTTGTGGTTACAATCCCTGACGACAAAAGAGCCCGAAGATGCTATGTTGGAAGTGGCGATTCGTTCCGTGGAAGCGGTTTTTGACTGGCGGGATTTTTTGGCACATTATGAGGAGAAAGAAAGTAAAGAAGAAACTCATACCGAAGAATTTGAAGTCGTGGATGTGGAAGACGAAAATGATGAGATTTTACAGGCTTTGGATCGCTATTTTGAGGATGTATCCGTGGAGGAAAAAGAGCAAATGACAGAAGCGGAGATGTCAGAATGACCTTGCGTGAATTATATGGATATGGAAGAAAAGAATTAGAAGAAGAGGGAATAAAAGAATCGGACTTAAATGCCTGGTATTTGTTGCAGTCCTGCCTGGAAAAAGAGCCCTTTTCTTATTCCAGAAGCCGTTATTTCCTAGAACAGAATCAGGAGACACCCCTGGAAGTAAAAAAAGAATATGAGGAAAAAATTTCTGCGAGAAAAAAACATATTCCTTTGGAATATATCACCGGATATACAGAATTTATGGGACTTCCTTTTTGGGTAAATGAATCGGTATTGATTCCAAGACAGGATACGGAACTTTTAGTAGAATTGGCACTGCCGGAAGTAAAGGGGAAACGAGTTCTTGACCTATGTACCGGCTCCGGATGTATAGGGCTTAGTATTGCCGCCTTGGGAAATCCTTTTTCTGTCACATTAAGTGATATTTCCCGGGAGGCCATTGAGGTGGCCAGGAGAAATCAGCGATATCTGGAGAAAATGGGGCAATGGAAGGAAAGAAAGCCAACCATTGATTTTGCTATCGGGGATTTATGGGATGCTATTCATGACTCCTATGATTTGATTCTCTCCAATCCCCCTTATATTGAGACCTCTGAACTTTCCGGGTTGATGCCGGAAGTGATAGAGCATGAGCCGGTTTCTGCCCTTGATGGAGGAGAATCCGGATTGGATTTTTATGAAAAAATAGTGGACGGTGCCAAAGAATATCTGCGACAAGAGGGCATACTCATGGTGGAAATCGGATATAACCAAGGGGAAGCGGTAAAACAATTGATGGAAGACAATGGTTTTGTTAATGTTCAGATAAAGAAAGATTTAAACGGATTACATCGTGTGGTCCGGGGAAATTTGAAAAAGAAAGGATAATAAAAATGTTTGATAAGTTGGAAGATATACTTTTGCGTTACGAAGAAGTATTAAATGAATTGAGTGAACAGGATGTGCTAAATGACCAAAGCCGTTATCAGCGATTGATGAAAGAACAGTCCGATCTTGAGCCGGTTGTGGAAAAGTACAAAGAATATAAAAGTGCAAAAGAAGGAATTGCCGATAGTCTTGCCATCTTAGAAGAAGAAACCGATGAAGAGATGCGGGAACTGGCGAAAGAAGAATTGAATGAATGTAAATCCAGTGTGGCAGAAATCGAAAATGAACTTCGCATACTGCTTTTGCCGAAAGACCCAAATGATGAAAAGAACGTTATCGTAGAAATTCGTGCCGGAGCCGGTGGAGATGAGGCGGCATTGTTTGCAGCAGATTTATACCGGATGTATTGCAAATATGCAGAGCAACACCGCTGGAAAATTGATACTATGAATTCCAATGAAAATGGAATCGGCGGATTTAAAGAAATTGTATTTATGATTAATGGTGCCGGTGCTTATTCAAAATTGAAATATGAAAGTGGTGTGCATCGCGTACAAAGAATTCCCGCTACAGAGTCCGGCGGACGAATCCATACGTCTACCGCCACCGTGGCCATTATGCCGGAAGTGGAAGAAGTAGAAGTAGAATTGGATATGAACGATTGTAAATTTGATGTGTTCCGTGCTTCCGGAAATGGAGGACAGTGCGTCAATACCACGGACTCTGCAGTTCGATTGACTCATATTCCCACAGGAATTGTAATTTCCTGTCAGGATGAGAAATCACAGTTGAAGAATAAGGATAAAGCGTTGAAAGTACTTCGTGCAAGACTGTATGAACTGGAATGTGCCAAAGCTCATGATGAGGAGGCAGAAAAGAGAAGAAGTCAGATTGGAACCGGGGACCGTTCGGAAAAGATTCGAACTTATAATTATCCTCAGGGACGTGTGACGGATCACCGTATAAAATTGACACTTCATCGTCTGGATGCCATCATCAATGGAGATTTAAATGAAGTAATTGACAATTTAATTGCAGCAGATCAGGCGGCTAAACTGGCTTCCATGAATGAAGAATAATTTGGGAAAGGATCGTGATGATGTATGAAACTTAGCTGGAAAACATGTTTTCGTGCAGGAATTACAGTTGGAATACTTTTTTTGGCCATTCATTACTGGGGGGCGATATCTCTGGGAATCGGCATTGCTTTTCATGCCGCTGCTCCCTTGTTTTTGGGGATGATTATTGCTTATGCAGTGAATATATTGATGAGTTTTTTTCAAAAGCATTATTTCCCCAAGTCAAACAAAAAGATTGTAAATAAAACCAGGGTTGGAATATGTGTATTACTATCCTACATCAGCCTTTTTGGAATTATTGCTTTGATTGTTTGTTTGATTGTTCCTGAATTGGTGAATTGCGTCAAACTGTTAATTGAAAGAATTCCACCATTGATGCAGAGCCTTTCCATGGAATTTCGTGGCAATAACGAAATGATGAGATTGTGGAAGGAAGTAGGGACGGCGACCCAATCCGGTCAAATTGACTGGAAGGACATTGTGACCAAAATTGCAAATTGGGCCGCTGGTGGTTTGGGAGGTGCCTTTAGTGCCGTAAAAAACTTTATTTCTTCCGCCTTTTCTACTACATTTAACATTATCATGAGCTTGATTTTTTCCATTTATCTCCTGACTGGAAAAGAGCGGCTGATACCACAGATTAAGAAAGTGGCAAAAACGTATTTAAAAGAGAAAAATTATGCCAGGGTGGATTATGTTTTATCTACTCTCAATGAATCCTTCCGAAGTTATATTGTTGGACAGTGTGTAGAAGCTGTGATTTTAGGAAGTTTGTGTGCCATAGGAATGACAGTACTGCGTCTTCCTTATAGTGGCATGACAGGAGCGTTGATTGGATTTACGGCATTGATTCCCATTGCCGGTGCTTATATCGGAGGAGCCGTTGGTTTTTTGATGATTTGTACGGTGTCTCCTATGAAAGCTTTGATTTTTGTCATTTTCCTGGTAATATTGCAGCAGGTAGAGGGGCAGCTGATTTATCCAAGAGTTGTGGGAGCCTCTATTGGATTGCCGGGAATCTGGGTGCTGGCTGCCGTTACCATTGGTGGAAGCGTCATGGGAATTGGAGGAATGCTGTTATTTGTGCCACTGACGGCAGCTGCTTATAAATTGCTTCGCAATGACGTGGAGAAGCGAAATAAAATCGAAAAGAAACAGAATAAGAAAAAGAAGAAAGAACTACAGGGAGATGCCCCGCAGAATGGGGATATAAAAGGTTAGGAAAGGGGTATTTTTCTTGAAACATACATCAGACAATCAAATGAAAAAAAGGGTTTGTATCGGAATACTGGCCCATGTAGATGCGGGAAAGACCACATTGTCCGAAGCGTTGTTATATCAGAGCGGTGCGATTCGGAAAATGGGAAGAGTAGATCATAAAGATGCCTTTTTGGATACCTCGCCTTTGGAAAAAGAGCGGGGTATTACCATTTTTTCCAAACAGGCCAGATTCTCCTATCAGGAAATGGAAGTGATTTTACTTGATACTCCGGGGCATACGGACTTTTCTTCGGAGATGGAGCGGACATTACAAGTTCTGGATTATGCCATCTTGATTGTGAGTGCAACGGATGGGGTACAGGGGCATACGGAAACCCTTTGGAAATTATTGAAACAATATCAAATCCCCACCTTTCTTTTTGTCAATAAAATGGATTTGTCAGGGGCGGATAAAGATAAGAATCTGCAACAGTTGCAGGAAAAATTGTCATCGGCATGTGTCGATTTTTCAGATTCGGAGAGAGAAAATATATGTGAAAATGTTGCCATGTGCGAGGAAGAATTGCTGGAAAAATATTTGGAAGATGGCGGGTTAAATCTAGAAGAGGAAGTCCCGAGACTAGTAGCCGCAACCATGGTTTATCCCTGCTATTTTGGCTCTGCCTTACAGATGGAGGGCATTGGGGAACTGCTGGAAGGGCTTCGAAAATATACCAAAACGCCGGACTATCCGACGGATTTTGGAGCCAAAGTATATAAAATTACCCGAGATGATGCCGGGCAACGACTGACTCATATTAAGTTGACGGGAGGCGAATTAAAAATTCGTGATTTTTTGGAGGGTGTCGGAAAAATCAATGAAATCCGGTGCTATTCCGGAGAAAAATACGAATTGAGGCAGAGTTTGACAGCGGGAGATGTTTGTGCCATTCCAGGCCTTGACGAAACTTATGCCGGTCAGGGACTGGGGCGGGAAAGAGATTTTTGCGCAAATCACCTGTCTCCGGTCTGCAATTATCAAATCATTTTCCCGGAGGGGACTGACCTTGCTGTGGCATGGAAACAGTTATCTCAGCTGGAAGAAGAAGATCCCAATTTGCATTTAACCTGGCAAAAACAAACAAGAGAAATCTTTATTCAGCCCATGGGCGAAGTGCAGTTAGAGGTTCTGAAACGTATTATAGCGCAGCGTTTTGGAATGAGTGTTGAATTTGGAAGTGCCACCATTCTTTATCGGGAAACCATCGAAGATACCGTTATCGGCATAGGACATTTTGAGCCATTGCGTCATTATGCAGAAGTTCATTTGCGGATGGAACCGCTGCCACGGGGAAGCGGACTTCAATTTGTGACAGAGTGCAAGGAAGATGAATTGGATTTGAATTGGCAAAGACTGATTCTCACCCATTTGGGCGAGAAGGAGTTTTTCGGTGTGTTGAGCGGTTCTCCCATTGATGATATGAAAATAACCCTGATTGCCGGTCGTGCTCATTTGAAACATACGGAAGGGGGAGATTTTCGTCAGGCAACATACCGGGCAGTACGTCAGGGGCTTCGCCAGGCAAAAAGCCTGTTGCTGGAACCCATGTATGAGTTTCGGATGGAAGTTCCGACGGGACAGATTGGCCGAATCATGAGTGATGTGGGGAAAATGCATGGAACTTTCTGCCAACAGCCGGAAAATGGAGAGATGAGTGCCATTGAAGGAACTTGTCCGGTTGCCACCATGGCTGGATATGGAACAGAATTCGCCGCCATCACAAAGGGGAGAGGAAGAATGTCTTTGACTTTTTGTGGTTATGCCCCTTGCCACAATCCAGAGGAAGTGATGAAAAAAATCTGTTATGATGTGGATGGAGATGTGGAAAATACAGCAGATTCCGTATTTTGTTCTCATGGTTCCGGTTTTGTGGTTCCATGGAATGAAGTACCTAAACATGCACATATCGATACATCTGTCAGAAACCGGAATTCTTTCGGAAGCGAATTGCGGCAGTCCCCCTCAGAAGGGAAAAAAGAAAGAAAAATTTCGGAAGAAAAAGAACTTCAGGAAATATTTGAGCGCACCTTTGGCCCGGTAAAGACCCGCTTGGCGCCTCCCGCCAAAAAGGTGATTCAGGGGAAACCGGAAGGACGTTGGAAACCAGCGAAGAAACCTGTGTTTCAAGAAGAATATCTTTTGGTAGATGGGTACAATATTATATTTGCATGGGATGAATTAAAAGAGTTGGCCAAAGACAATTTGGAAGGTGCCAGAGGAAAGCTCATGGAAATCATGTGTAATTATCAGGGATTTGCCGGATGCCATCTGATTTTGGTATTTGATGCCTATAAAGTAAAGGGAAATCCGGGAAGTGTCGAGAAATTTCACAATATTAATGTGGTCTATACCAAAGAAGCAGAGACGGCGGATATGTATATCGAAAAAACCACAAAGGAAATAGCCAAAAAGCGCAAAGTGCGTGTGGCAACTTCAGATGGATTGGAACAGATGATTATTTTGGGACATGGTGCCACCAGAATATCTGCCCGGGCTTTTTATGATGAAGTACAGCGAATCAATGGACGTATTGCGGAAGAAGTGACAAGGAGGACGACAGAATCGTGATAGAGAGTAGTTCGAATCAACAGATTAAGACCATTATAAAGCTTAAAAAAAGTGCAAGGATGCGCCGAAAAGAAGGAGTATTTATCGCAGAGGGAGTGCGATTGGTAGAAGATGCACTGAGCTATCATATGGTAAAAAAAGTGTATCTTTCCCGGGAAATCAAAGAGGAATATTATGAAAGACTGTCGCATAGATTGAAAGAAGCCGAAGTGGAATATGTGGCAGGCAAAGTATTTCAGGAAATCTCTGATACAGAAAATCCACAGGGAGTGCTTGCTTTGGTAAAGATGCCTCAATATGATAACGAAGAACTGTGGCAACCTAAAGTCACGGATTTGATTTGTCTGGAAGATATTCAGGACCCGGGAAATATGGGGACGATTTTCCGGACAGCGGAAGGAGCCGGGATGTCCGGTGTAATTTTGTCCTCGGGATGTGTGGATTTATTTAATCCCAAAGTGGTCCGTTCAACCATGGGTTCTATTTTCCGTCTGCCTTTTTGGATTGTGGAGAATATGACAGAAACGGTAAATCAGTTGAAACAAGAAAATTTTTCTGTCTATGCAGCCAGTCTGGAAGGAACGAAAATGTATACGCAGGAAACCTATCAGGGGAAAAGTGCCATTGTAATCGGAAATGAGGCCAATGGAATATGTAGAGAAACCCAGGAAGCATCCACCAATAAAATAAAAATTCCCATGGAAGGTCAGTTGGAATCTCTCAATGCGGCAGTAAGTGCAGCACTTTTGATGTATGAGATTCATCGCAATCGGTAGTTGCATTATTTGTCCGAATATAGTAAAATAAGTGAAGTAACGTTTTAAAAATGAGCCCAGAAGGAGGTGCAAAAATTATGGTAATATGGTTAGTGATTTTGGCTGTTATGATTTTAGTAGAAGTAATAACGATGGGATTGACTACCATATGGTTTGCATTGGGATCTCTTGGTGCTGTAGTTGCAGTAGCAACGGGGCAAGGTTTTTTTGTCCAGTTTGCTGTTTTTGTACTTGTATCGTTTGCCTCTATGGTTATATTTCGGCCCATTGCCGTGCGATATTTCAATCCGGCAAAAGAAAAAACCAATATCGATGAAATTATTGGAAAAAAAGCAGTTGTGATTGAGACAATCAACAATTTACAAGGGTCAGGCAAGGTGCAATGTAGGGGAATGGAATGGACTGCACGCGCCGCAGAAGAAACGGATATTATCGAAAAAGATACGGAAGTTGAGATTACAGAGGTAAAAGGTGTAAAATTGATGGTGAAAGCCAGATAAGAAAGGATAGGTGAAAACTATGAGTGGTACAGAATTTGAGATTAGTGGAGGACTTGTTGTGGGTATTATCGTCGTTATTTTAGTATTGATTATACTTGCTTCCTGCATTAATATTGTTCCTCAGGCAAATGCGTATATTATTGAAAGACTGGGTGCTTATATTGGTACATGGTCCGTGGGAATTCATTTTAAATTTCCATTTTTGGACAGGGTTGTTCGCAAAGTCAATTTGAAAGAGCAGGTAATGGATTTTGCACCACAGCCGGTAATTACGAAGGATAATGTTACCATGCAAATTGATACTGTGGTATTTTTCCAGATTACAGATCCTAAATTATTTACCTATGGTGTGGAAAATCCGATTATGGCCATTGAAAATCTGACAGCTACCACGCTTCGAAATATCATCGGAGATTTGGAACTGGATCAGACATTGACATCCCGTGAGACAATTAATACTCATATGCGTTCCAGTTTGGACATTGCCACAGACCCATGGGGAATCAAAGTCAATCGTGTGGAATTAAAAAATATCATTCCACCGAGAGAAATTCAGGATTCCATGGAAAAACAAATGAAAGCGGAACGTGAGCGCCGAGAATCCATTCTTCGTGCAGAAGGTGAGAAAAAATCGACCATTCTTGTGGCAGAAGGAAAGAAAGAATCTGCGATTTTGGAAGCAGAAGCAGAAAAAGAAGCTGCCATTCTTCGTGCAGAAGCGAAGAAGGAGGCCACCATTCGCGAGGCAGAAGGACGTGCACAGGCCATTGAGGCAGTACAGCGAGCAACGGCAGAGGGAATTCGTTTCCTCAACGAAGCAGACCCGTCAAAGGCAGTGCTTACCATTAAGAGTTTGGAAGCATTTGAAAAAGCAGCAGATGGAAAAGCAACCAAGATTATTATTCCGTCTGAAATTCAAGGTGTGGCCGGTCTTGCCAAAGCAGTTGTGGAAAGTGTAAAAGAAAACTAATAAACAGTCAAAGGGGATTCTTTACAACCGGTGAAAGCCGGGAGAGAACCCCCTCTTTGTTCATAAAAAGCGCAGAGATAATACTGCAGAAAAGAGGGTAATCATGGATTTAAAAGGACGTAATTTTTTGACATTAAAGGATTTTTCACCAGAAGAAATCAATGCTCTTTTAGAATTATCAAAAGAGTTAAAGGAAAAGAAAAGAAATGGAATCACTCATCGAATGCATGAAGGAAAAAATATTGCATTGATTTTTGAAAAGACAAGTACAAGAACAAGATGCTCCTTTGAAGTGGCAGCTCATGATCTTGGAATGAATGTTACGTATTTGGATCCACAGGGTTCCCAGATTGGAAAAAAAGAGAGTATCGCCGATACGGCGCGGGTATTGGGAAGAATGTTTGATGGTATAGAATATCGTGGATTTGGACAGGAAATTGTGGAAGAACTTGCGAAATATGCTGGGGTTCCGGTTTGGAACGGCTTGACCAACGAATACCATCCAACACAGATGTTAGCAGATTTGTTGACGATACAGGAAAAATTTGGAAAATTAAAAGGAATTCGCCTGGTTTATATGGGGGATGCCCGCTACAATATGGGAAATTCTCTGATGGTGGCATGTACCAAAATGGGGATGCATTTTACAGCCTGTGCACCGAAGGAATATTTCCCAAATGCCGAGCTGGTTGCACAATGCGAGGAATATGCCAAGGTTTCCGGCGGCTCTATTACTTTGACAGAAAGTGTAGAAGAAGGAACGAAAGAGGCAGATGTTTTGTATACCGATGTATGGGTTTCCATGGGAGAACCAGAAGAAGTGTGGGAAGAGCGCATTCAGGCACTTTCTCCTTATCAGGTTAACAAAAAAGCCATGGACAATGCGAAACCGGATGCTATTTTTATGCATTGCCTGCCGGCCTTTCATGATTTAAAGACAAAAATCGGAAAAGAGATATATGATAAATATGGTCTGACAGAGATGGAAGTTACGGATGAAATCTTTGAAAAATACGCAGATGTGGTTTTTGAAGAAGCGGAAAACCGCATGCATACCATAAAGGCAGTGATGGCTGCAACGTTGTAAATAGACAGAAAATGACATTTAAGGAGGGCCAATATGAATAAGAATCTTGATTTGGAATATAAACACGAGTGGTTACAGAAAATGGCGGATGTATGTGAGGCCAGCAGTACGATTGACTCTACTTTATTTGATAAATATGAAGTGAAACGAGGTCTGCGTGATTTAAACGGACAAGGAGTACTTACGGGTTTGACGGAAATATCGGAAATTCGCTCTTATACTGTCATCGATCATGATATGGTTCCCTGTGAAGGAAAATTATTTTATCAGGGAATTGATATCGAGGATATCGTAGATGGTTTTTTGCAGGAAAAACGCTTTGGCTACGAGGAAGTGGTATATCTGCTTCTTTTTGGAGAATTGCCAACAGAAGCCCAATTGGAGGATTTAAAAGATATTTTAGCAGAATATCGTAAGAGTCTTCCCTCCAGCTTTGTCCGGGATATTATTATGAAGGCACCTAGTTCAGATTTGATGAATACACTGGGACGAAGTGTTCTTACGTTGTATTCTTACGATACGAAAGCAGATGATACGACCACGGAAAATGTATTGCGTCAATGTCTGGAGTTGATTGCTCTGCTTCCCATGTTTGCCGTGTATGGATACCAGGCTGCCAATTATTTTCATGAAGGCAGCAGTTTCTTTTTGCACCCACCGAAAGAAGAGTATTCCACTGCGGAAAATATTTTGCATATGCTTCGTCCGGATAGCAAATTTACGTCACTGGAAGCAAAAATTCTGGATATTGCGTTGGTCCTTCATGCAGAACATGGTGGTGGAAACAATTCGACCTTTACGGATCATGTGGTTACCTCTTCGGGAACAGATACCTATGCGGCTATTTCTGCTGCCCTCGGTTCTCTGAAAGGACCAAGACACGGAGGTGCCAATAAAAAGGTGTCTTTGATGTTTGAGGATATGAAAAAGAATGTGCATGACTGGGAAGATGATGAAGAAATTAAAACCTATTTGACAGCACTTTTAAATAAACAAGCCTTTGACCGCTCCGGTCTGATATATGGTATGGGGCATGCGGTATATTCTATTTCCGACCCTCGTGCCAAGACATTTCGCAAATTTGTAAAGAAATTATCGGAAGAAAAAAATATGCTCAAAGAGTATGCTTTATATGAAAAAGTAGAGCGGCTTGCACCGGAAGTGATTGCAGCGGAACGTCATATTTACAAAGGAGTAAGCGCCAATATTGATTTTTACAGTGGACTGGTTTATAGTATGCTGGAGCTCCCTATCGAATTGTACACTCCTATCTTTGCCATAGGTCGAATTGCGGGATGGAGTGCCCATCGATTGGAAGAATTGGTAAATGCCGGAAAGATTATTCGACCGGCATACAAAGCCGTTTGCTCCCATAAACCTTACGTACCAATGAGTGAAAGGAACTAGTATATGGACGAAAAGCAGATATTGTGTGCCTGCAGTGCATACGAGGAAAAATTTTATTTTAATCCTAGATACGATTCCCTTCCGGAGAGCATTAAGGATGAATTGAAGATTTTGAGTGTTATGCTGACGACGGATGTGGGTGGCGTATTTACTATGGAATTTGAAGAAGATGGTTCTTTATATATGTCAACTACAGCCAAAGAAAATGATTTCTTTTATGATGAGATAGGAAGTTATTTGAAGATTAAGCAGATGCGTCAGGAACAGGAAGAACTGTTTTCAAATTTAGAAGAATATTACCGTGCATTTTTTGCAGGAAAAGAAGAATAAGAGGAAAAGGAAATGTTATTAACGATAGATATTGGAAATACGAATTTGACTTTTGGTGTCTTTGAGGGAGAAAAACTTCTATCTACCTTCCGACTGACAACCAATATTCCACGTACCTCCAATGAATTTGGAGAAGCAATCGTGGAAGGCTTATCCCGTCAGCATGTGGATGAAACGACCATTGAGGATGTAATTATCGCCTCTGTTGTTCCGAAGGTAATGTATTCTTTGGTAAGTGGAATAAAAAAATATTTTCATTGTACGCCTTATGTAGTGGGAGAAGGAACCAAATCCGGGATTCATATTGCAGCAGCCAATCCCAGTGAAATCGGTGCAGACCGTATCGTAGATGCCGTAGGTGCCTATGATTTATATGGTGGTCCGGTTATCGTCATTGATTATGGTACGGCAACGACCTATGATTTGGTTACCGGAGACGGCGTATTTGCGGCCAGAGTGACCTGCCCCGGCATAAAAATCAGTACCAAAGCCTTGTGGTCAAGTGCCGCACAGCTCCCGGAAATCGAAATCAAAATGCCAGATACCATTCTTGCCAAAAATACCATTACCAGTATGCAGGCAGGGATTATGTATGGCACTGTGGGACAGACGGAATATATTATACAAAAAATAAAAGAAGAGTCCGGCATATCGGATATCAAAGTAGTGGCAACGGGAGGACTTGGAAGAATTGTGGCAGATGCCACCGAAAGTATCGATGTGTACGATCCACATTTGACACTGCAGGGAATACGATTGATTTATGAGAAGACCAAAGCTTCACAGCAGAGAGGACAGTAGATATGAATGTGGAGACGTCTTGGAAAATTGGAGAGGTAGAAATTCCCGGAAAATTGATTTTGGCTCCCATGGCAGGGGTGACCGATCTCCCCTATCGCCAAATATGCAAAGAGATGGGGGCGGATTTGATTTGTACGGAGATGGTAAGTGCAAAGGGGATTTATTACAATAGTCCCAATACCAAACCATTGCTTGAGATAAATCCCGCAGAGCGGCCGGTGTCATTACAATTGTTTGGTTCTGATCCCGATATTGTCAGTGAAATGGCTGCGCGGATTGAAGAACTGCCCTTTGATATTCTGGATATTAATATGGGATGTCCGGTGCCAAAAGTCGTCAATAATGGCGAGGGTTCTGCTCTATTAAAAAATATTCCCCTGGCGGAGAAAATCATAAAAAAAACGGTGGGGGCTATAGGAAAGCCGGTCACTGTTAAATTTCGGAAGGGCTTTCAAAACGGAGAGAGTCAGGCGGTGGATATGGCAAAGGCGGCGGAGGCCGCCGGTGCAGCAGCCGTTGCTGTGCATGGAAGAACCAGAGAACAGTATTATAGTGGCAAGGCAGATTATGAAATTATACGTAAAGTCAAAGAAGCGGTGTCCATTCCTGTAATTGGCAATGGAGATTTAACCTGTGGTGCGGATGTAAAGAAAATGTGGGAAGAAACCGGGTGTGATGCCTTTATGATTGGACGTGGCGCCAGAGGAAATCCTTGGATTTTCAAACAGATTCGCCATTTTTTGAACACCGGGGAAGAATTGCCTAAACCTGGTTTGGAAGAATTATATGCCATGATAGAGCGTCATGCCAGGATGCAGACAGAGTGGAAAGGAGAACTTTATGGAATGCGGGAGATGCGGACCCATATTGCATGGTATACTTCCGGATATCCACATTCTTCGGCCATTCGACGGGAGATTAATAAAGTGGAAACATTGGAAGATTTAAAAAAAGTGTTCTCCGCTTTCATAGAATAAACACATAGAAATCAAAGTATGAACATCATTTGTTCATACTTTTTTTTACTATAAAATGGAAAAAAGAAAAGGAGGCATCGCCTGTAAAAGAGAAAATAAAGAGAAATCGAAAGCAAGGAATCCCGTAATGTATCTGCCAATGTGAATGGGGTAACCATAAAAAAACTCAATGTTTCCGTTGGAGATGAAGTGAAAAAAGGAAAATCTTTGCTGACCTTTGATAAAACCGATTTGCAGGAGAGTTTATCCGAGGCCAAAGACAGTTTGTCCGATGCCGAGAGTGAGTCGGCCAAATC